>JASFRP010000146.1:0-7349 GCA_050114895.1 Gemmatimonadota bacterium | reverse complement strand
GAGGGCGAAGGCCACCGTCAGCAGCACAAGCTTCAGAGCGATCCGGAGCATAAGGGGCAGATCCCTTCGTGGGAAAGGAGCGATTCTGGAGTCTGCACCTTCCGGAGGGGGTTGGCAACGAGGGTGTGAGGGCCCCTTCGGTGGGGGCGGCTCTACTGCGCCAGCCGCTGCAGCGCCTCCCGGGCCTCCACTGTCTGAGGAAGGTCGGGATCACCGCTCCGGGTGATGACCAGGAACCGCTCCCAGTACCGCCGGGCTTCTTCGGGTCGCCCGGCCCTCTCGCTGAGGCGGGCCAGCTCCAGGACGGCCCGTGGGCGTTGGTATCCCCGTTGGCTGGAGCGGTAGTGGCGGATGGCCTCCTCCACGCGACCCTGGGCGGCCTCCATCTCTCCCATGGCCAGCCGCGCCCTGCCCCCCACTGCGTCATTTCGGGTCCTGAGCTCCGCGAGGCCCTGTCGGGCGGCCCTGTAATCCCCCTGGATCAGGGTCTTGTACGCCTCCAGGAACCGAACCGTAGCCTCCATGAGATCCACGTCGGCCTCCGGATCCTCGGCCCGCCTGGCCTCGATGCTACCCCTGAGACGGTTCACGACCTCCTGATGGCGGTCCCACAGCTTCTCCCGGGTGAAAGCGGCTCCCAGGAAGAGGAAGCAGGTGCTGTTGAAGGACGGGTCCTCGCAGGTCTGGGGGCGAAACCAGGAGGCCTGAGCCCCCTGGGGGACCGCGCCCCAGAGCTCGTTCACGTGCCCCAGGTAGATCCCGATGGTGATACCGGAAAGAGCCATGGAATCCACGTACCGCGTCCCGGCCTCCAGGGCGCCCCTGCTTCCCGCCAGGTAGAGGCGGAAGGGATCCCGGTTGGATCCGAAGGCCGCTTCCAGGGCGGGGTGCAGAAGGTCGGTCCGGTCCAGCTGGTCCATCTTGACACCGAAGGTGCCGTCCACGAAGGGGGCGACCATGGGTGAGTCCCTGCGGAGCCGTTCGGCTGCATCCCGGGCCTCCCCGTCGGTGCCGTAGTAGAGGGGGATGGCGAAGTCCACGTGCTCCAGTCCCCGGGTGGATCCGGTGAGGGCTTCGTATCGGGCGAGGTTCTCCCGGGCCCGGTCGAGCTCGCCTCGGATCACCGCCTCCTCGATGACGTGGATGTAGTAGGGGGCGAAGTCCGGATCCAGGGTCACGGCCCGGTCCAGAGCGTCCACGATGGCGTCGGAGTCGCTGTAGGTGGCGTCCTCCAGGTGGATGTAAGTCTCCGCCAGTAGGAACCAGGCTTCAGGGTCGTCCGGGTACTTCTTCACGGCTTCCAGGAGCACGTCCACCCCGGAGGCGTCTCCGTGGTTGAGTGCGTTCCAGGCCTCCATGACGAACTGGTACCGGGGCGAGAGACGGTCCATCTGGGCCATGGCCTGGTCCCCCACCTCCTGCATCCGCTCCGAGGACGTGCTCTCCAGCCAGCCGTACCCTTCGGAGAGTCGAATGAGGGCGATGGCGAAGGTGGAATCCGCGTCCACCGCCAGCTCGTACGCCTGCACCGCCTCGGCGAACTCTCCCCTGCGGTAGTGCCGTTCCCCTTCCAGGAAGGCCCGGAGGGCCGGAAGTGACGTCGTCGCCATGGTCTCTGCCGTGATGTCCCCCCCCTCCCGTCCCGTGGCCTGAAGGAGGGCCCGCATCGTCTCCACCGCGAGGTTGTCCGCCAGGATCAGGACGTCGTCCGCCGAACCCTCGGCCCTTCCCTGGGCCACCTCCTCTCCCGTGTCCAGGTCGTAGATGTTGGCCACGAGCCGCACGTCGTTCCCCAGGCCCACCACGCTCCCCGAGAGGGCGTACCGGGCCCCGGTGGCCCCGGCGGCACGGAGGGCGGCGTCCAGGTCCGGTGCCGGCTCATCTCCCACCGCCCGCCGCCAGCGAGCCATGACGGTGCGGGTGTCGATGGTCCGGTATCCCCCGACGCCGTCCAGATTGTTGGTCAGGAGGTCCATCATTCCCTCCCGCCAGATCTCCAGATCCGATCCGCGGACGTCGAAGGGCACCACGGCGATGCCATCGGCCGCCGCCGCCGCTCCGGCCTCCGGCGGACCCAGAGTGGGACGGTTTCCGGTGAGCATGACGAAGAGCCCGGAGGCTCCGAAGAGGAGGCTCAGAGCCACCACCCCGCCCAACACGGCCCGACCCCAGGTCAGGTGGGGGAGCTTCCCCGAAACCAGGCTGCGGCCCAGGTCCCTGGGGGCGATCTGCCAGTCCGAGGGGACCTCGCCGGCGGCTTCCCTGGCGTCGGTGGAGGGGAGGGACTGGACCCATGCGGTGGCCAGAATCACCAGGAGCCCCACCAGGAGGAGGATGACCGTTACCGGAGCCACCCATGGCGGCAAGGCCAGAATGTTCTGGAGGACATCCACGACCTGCAGGATGCCCCAGGAGGCACCCAGGTAGACCAGCAACACCTGGACGACGCGAGCCTGCTTGAGACGGGACCAGAGACTGGGGTTTTCCATGGGATCGTTTCGGGTTCTCGGGTTCGAGGTTGGGAATCCGTCGTTCGGCTCAGGGGGTGGACCCGTCCAGGGCCGCGATGCGCTCTCGGGCCACCTGCACCCGGGGCTGCAGCTCGGGATCGGCATCGGACCACTGCTCCACGAAGTGCCTGTATGCGTCCAGTGCCGTCACCGTGTCACCGACTTCGTCGGAGAGGAGGCCAGCCCGTTCCCAGGCCTGGGCCCGCTGGAGGAGGGAGACGGTGAAGTTGCCCTCCATCTCCGTGGCCAGGCTCAGGTTGACGTCTCGGGCTTCCTGAAACCGACCGGCGGCCGCCAGGGCCTCCGCTTCCTGCACCCGGTAGCAGCGGCGGCACCGCAGGCGGGTCCTGTAGCTCTCGATGGCCGCGAGGGTCTTCTCGGGGCTCGCAGCGGCTCCCCCCACCATCCCCTCCTGGAGGGCCCGCGCCGCCTCGTCGTATCGACCTCTCAGGGCTTCCGGGACCTCCTCTGCCCAGCGACGGAGGTAGCTCCGTGCCTCCTGGGCGTTCCCAACCATGTTGTGAAAGACCACTGCCAGGCCGTAGTCTCTGGCCGCGACGGGTATCTCTTCGAAGAGCCCTCCATCTTCAACGGCGTCAACGAGCTCCCGGGCCCGGGCCGTGTTTCCGGTGACCCGCTCCAGGTAGGCGGCGTAGAGGGCATAGAACCACCCCTCCCCGGGGCCGAACTCGGCCTCGGCGAGCTCCCGGGCCTGGTCGATCTCCCGTCGGGCCTCCCCGATCCTTCCCCGGGCCGTAGCCACCTGTGCTCGGTGTTCGTGTGCGTTCACCCGGTACACGAAGGGGAGCTCGGGGTTCGCTTCCCACCCGGCGATGACGGCCTCCGCCTCGCTCCATTCCCCCGCCCAGGCGTGGACCCAGAACCCCCCTTCCTGTACGCCGGGGTCCTCCGGGTGGGCGGCCTCGAAGGCCGCCAGAGCCGCACGGGCTCCTTCCAGGTCCCCCTGGAGGAGCCGGGCCCGGACCAGGTTGCTGTGGGCGGTGTTCGAGGTCCCGGGTCCGTTCACTGCCCGCTCGTAGAGCTCTTCGGCCCGGTCGAAGTCCTCCATGTCCGTGTATACGTTGGCCAGGTTGTTCAGGGCCGCGGCGTCGTCCGGGGCGATGCGGAGAACTCCCTCGTAGGCCCGGATGATGGCATCCCGGTCGCCGGTGATCCCGTTGTGGTAGGTGGCCTCGGTGATGAGACGCTCCCGCTCGGTGAGGCGGTCACGGTACCGATAGGCGGCCGTGAGGGCCTCGATCTCCCGCTCCCGCTCGATCCCCAGATTCCGGAGGGTGATGGCGATCTTCCGATGGGCCATGGCGAAGGTGGAGTCTAGGGCGATGGCCTCCTCCAGCAGGGCCAGGGACCCGGCTTCATCGCCGGCGCTGAACCGCTCCTCCGCCTCCGTGAACTTCCGCAGGGCCTCCAATGAGGTGGTAGTGACCTCCTCCAAAGGCGCACCCCGCTTGATGGTCCGAAGGGACTCGCCGGTCTTTTCCCGGATGTCCTGGGAGAGCTTGTCGATGGCCTGGATGACCCCCTCCGCACTCTCGGCGGTCCGGCGGAAGGAGGCCAGCGTTTCCCCGGACTCCGCGGCCCGGAGGGTGGCGGAGAGGATATAACCGGTGCCTGCGGCCCCCACGTCCCCCTCCAGAACGGCCTTCATCCCGTCCCGGACCGCCACCTCCCGGGCCAGCGCTCCGCTGAGGGGTTGGTTTGGATCCCGCTGCATCCGTGCCAGGACCTGGCGGACGGCATCCGGTTCCACCAGGGTAATGGCCTCGGAGGTGGCCAGGTCGATGCGGAGGGCTTCCGTCACCACGGAGCTCAGGAGGGAGTCGGGAGTGGCGTTGTCGAAGTCCGCCAGGACCACCCGGTCCCCGTCGGAGATCAATCCCTGGGCCGCCAGGGACCCCACGGGCCCGATCCCGGTGGACCACATGACGAAGTACCCCACCACCGCCACACCCAGGAGGGCGAAGGCGCCGATCCCACCGGCCACGGCGTTGCGCCAGGTGAAGAGGCGGTGCCGGGCGGTCTGGGCGTGCCCGGGGCCCGCCGGGGAGCCCTGGGGCGCTCCGCTCCCCGCCCCCGGGGACTCCGGTGATACCTGGTTCGGGGTGGTGGCCTCCCTCCGGGACTCGACCTCTACTTTCGCGGCGGTATCCCGCCTCTGGGGGGATGGGGCCGCGGACGCTCCACCGTCATTCTCGCCCCCGGTGAGCCCCTCCTGCACGATGGCGGTGGCCAGGACCACCGGCAGTCCAATGATGAGGAGGATGAGGGAGAAGGGAGGTACCCAGTCCGGGAGACCGGCGTTCTCCGTGACCCCCTCCACCACCTGGAGGGAGCCCCAGGATCCCACCAGGTAGACCGAGAGGACTTGCCAGAGGGAGCGACGATGGGCTTCCCGGATGACGTGCTTCAGCAGGTCCATGAACTCAGCTTCCTCTCAATGACTCGGCTCTGTCCCGGGCCGACTGGACCCGGGGCTGGAGCTCAGGATCGGCCTCGGCCCAGTGCTCGGCGAAGGTGACGTAATGCTCGGCGGCCTGGGCGGAATCCCCGAGGGCCTCCAGGACCTGTCCCAGCCGCTCATGGGCCAGGACCCTCATCAGGGGGGCGGCCAGGTAGTCTTCCGAGCCCAGGGCGAGGGTCTTCAGATAGAGGTCCCTGGCTTCCTCCAACCGGTCCGCCCGCTGGGCGAACTCGGCTCGCTGCCATATGGCGCATCCGGGACAGTCCAGTTCCCGGCTCAGGTCGTTGAGCGCCGCCAGTCCTGCCGCCGGGTCCGTCTGCCCGAGGAGCATCCCTTCGGCGGTCCGGCGAATCTCCGTGGCGATGGGGGCGGTGGAGGAGGGAATGGAGTCGGCTTGCCAACGCCGGTTGAGATGTTCCACCCCCTGGCGGTCCCCCAGCCAGGCCAGGACGGGAATCAGCACTTCGTAGCTCCGGGCCGTAGGGGGGATGGAGTCCAGGGTCCGGTCCAGATCGATCTGGTCCCGGATCCGAGATGCCACATCCTTTCGACCCGCCAGAAGCTCCATGGCGATCCTGCCGGCTTCGGTGCCCTGTACCTGATCCCAGAACCCCATGGTCCCCATCCCCCCGATGGACTCGACGGCGTGCCGTTGGGCCTCGGCCATCCGGCCCCGAAGGGCGTCCCCTACGGAGAGGGCCATGGCTCCCGCCGCCCGCCACCCGCCCTGGGCCTCCGGTAGGGAAAGGAGCTCCTCCCCGGCGGCGTGGGATCCGGCTCCATCTCCGTCGAACGCAGCCAGGGCGTAGTGATTCCACGCTACCCAGAGGGACCGCCCCGGGTAGCGGGCCTCCAGGCGCGCCAGGGCCGCCTCCGCTTCCTCGTGGCGCCCGGCCATGGCCAGGTACCCGGGGTAGTTCGTGAATGCGGGGGCGCTGGCCCCTGGGCCGTTCACGGCCCGCTCCAGAGCCGCCAGGGCCTCGTCCAGGCGGGTCCGGCCCACCAGCGCCAGGGCGATGTTGTTCAGGGCAGCCTGATCGTCGGGGTGGCGCTCGAGGACGGTCTCGTAGGCCCTGATCTCGGCGTCCAGGTCCAGGGTGACCAGGTTGTGGTAATACGCTTCGGCGAGGTATCGCTCTCTCTCCGTGAGGCGGTCCCTGAGCTCGTAGGCCCGTCGGGTCGCTTCCACCTGGTCGGCCAGCGCCCCCCCGGAATTCTGGATCAGGACGGCCAACCGCCTGTAGGCCATGGCGAAGGAGGGATCCAGCTCCAGGGCCTCTCGGAGGGCCGAGATCGCCCGGTCGTATTCGGCCTGCTCCGCCAGGCGATCGGACTCGGCATACTTCCGGAGAGCCTCGAGAGAAGGGGTGGTCACGTCTTCCAGGGCCTCCTCCGCCTTGATGACCTTCAGTGACTCCCCGGCCTTTTCCCGGATGTTCTGGGAGAGCTTGTCGATGGCGTCGATGACGTCGTCGGGACCCCGGGCCGCTTCTCGGAAGGTGGCCAGCACGCTTCCCGACTCCGCGGCGGTGAGGGAGGCCACGAAGATGTATCCACTCCCGGCCGACCCCACGGTCCCGTGGATGACGCCCTTGAATCCGTCCCGAATGGCCACTTCCCGGGCCAGGTCCGCATCCAGTTCCTCTTCCACGTCCCGTCCCATCCTCGCCAGTGCGTCCCTGACCCGGTTCGGCTCCACCAGGGTCATGATCGACGAACCCGCCAGGTCCACCCGAAGGGCCTCGGTGACCATGCCTCCCAGGCTTTGATCGTTGGAGTTGTTCTCGAACTGGGCCAGGACCACCGCGTCCCCCTCCTCGAACACCCCCTGGGCCGCCAGGGACCCCACCGGCCCGATCCCCGTGGACCACATCACGAAGTAGGCCGCCACCACCAGGCCCAGGAAGGCGAAGGCGGCGACACCCCCGGAGAGTGCGTTCCGCCAGGTCAGAAATCGCCGGACCCCCGAGGCCGGGATCCCGGCCCCCGCTGCGTCGGTAGCCGGATCCGGGTCGGTGGCGGATGAAGGGGAACCCGAGGTGCCGGAGCTCCCGAGTGGGCCCGAGGGCGACGCCTCATGCGCATCCGAGGCCCTCCCGGACATCCCTTCCTGTACTACGGCCGTCGCCATGACGATGGGGAGACCGATGGTGAGGAGGATGAGAGAGAAGGGTTGGACCCAGTCCGGGAGCCCTGCGCTCTCCGTGATGGTCTCCACCACCTGAAGGGCCACCCAGGACCCCACCAGATAGATGGAAAGCACCTGCCACAGAGACCGGCGATGGATCTCGCCAATAAGCTGTCGGATGCGACGCATGCACCTGACTCCTTGGACCGAAGAGCGCTGGAGAGGGAGA
>JASFRP010000145.1:0-7393 GCA_050114895.1 Gemmatimonadota bacterium | reverse complement strand
CTCTCTGGGATCAGGAACCGCCCGCAGCACCTTCCTCGTGCGGGATTTCCACGTAGCTGCCGCCGAAGTACGTGTAGACGCACCGCCCCGAATCCATGAGCTGCCGCAGGGCGAGTTTGCACGTCTTCCTGTCGCACTGATCCTCACCGAACTTCTCGATCATGGCCTTGCTGAGGTCGGACGCCTTCAGCTTCTTCTTGCCCTGGTATTGGGCGACCATCTCGTACATGGCGTCGGCGACTGCTTCTGGGCTGACAGCCATAATGAGCCTCCTAGTGTCGGAGCTGTGCGGTCCTCTTGAAGCTCAGGCCCGCGTACTTGTAGTCATCGATGTGTTCCTTCTGGAACTCGATGCCCGTGAGTTTGAAGAACTTGGGCCAACCGATTCGCTCGATGAAGTCTCCCATTCGCTCGTACTTTCGAGCACCATCGGCCCAAACCTCTACGATCTTGCGAACCGCTGACGTGACTTCCGGCCAGCGAGGCGGGTTGTTCTCGATGAAGGGGATGGCCAGCTTCGAGAACCTCGGCTCCGTCCGGGCGTTGGACACTTTCCCGCCCACCCAGATGGAGATCCCGTCGTTCAGGGCGTCGGCCATGGGAAGGGCCGGGCAGACGGAGAAGCAGTTCGCGCAGAACATGCAGAGCTCTTCGTCGATTTCCACGGAGGGTCTGCCATCAACCTCGGTGGGCCGAATCGCGGCCGTGGGGCAGGACGCGATGACGTTGGGGATCTCGCAGAGCTTGCTGATCTGATCGTGCTGAATCTTCGGCGGACGGCGGTGCACCCCCAGGATGGCGATGTCGGAGCAGTGCACGGCGCCGCACATGTTCAGGCAGCAGGCCAGGGCGATGCGGAGCTTGCCGGGAAGGGGCGTGGACCCATCGAAGTATTCGATGAGGTCGTCCATGACGGCCTTCACCACGCCGGAGGCGTCGGTGGCAGCCGAGTGGCAGTGCACCCATCCCTGGGTGTGGACGATGTTGGAGATGGCGGCGCCGATCCCGCCCACGGGATGACCCAGCTCGGCCAGGTCTGCGATGAGGGGGTCGATGTTGGCTTCATCCGTGATCAGGAACTCGGCATTGTTGCGGCTGGTGAAACGCATGAAGCCGTCGCAATACTTGTCGGCCAGCTCCGCGAACTTGCGAATCCGCTTGGTGCCCATCAGGCGCGGGGATCCGGCCCGGACCGTGAAGAGCTTGTCCCCGCTCTCCCCCACGTGGACCATGACGCCCGGCTTGAGGATCTCGTGGTACTTCCACTTCCCGTAGTTGTTCTTGACGACCGGGGGCAGGAAATTCCTGTAGTCCGGAGGCCCGATATCGGTTCTTCTTTCGGTTGCCATCGATGGTTCTCCCTATTCCCAAAGAGTTCTCTCGTATGTGGATCCTGGACGGCCTAGCTGAGGCGGACCTCCGAACTAGGCCTCCTCCTCTTCGTCTTCGTCATCCTCCTCGTAGTATTCCTCGAAGAAGATGTAGGGGTTATCCCTCGGATGGGCGACCATCTCGGGAATGGGCTCCAGGCCGATCTCCTCCAGGAAGTTGCCCATCCCCACCCGCTGGATGAGCTCGCCCACACGCTCCCGATTCTTACCGTGCTCGCCCCAGAAGTCCCAGATGGCCTCAGCCAGGTCTTTGATCTCCTGGTATGGGGGTTCCATCTTCACGAAAGGAAGCATAACCGATGAGAGCTGAGCTCCTTCCACGATGGGGGCCTTGGCGCCGATCAGTATCGTCGCGCCGGTGTCCGTGCCGGGCCGGAGGGCCTTCGGCATCACGTTGATGCAGTGCATGCACTTGACGCAGTTGCTGTTGTCGATGTTCAGCTCGCCGTCCTCGTACTCGATGCACTTTGTGGGGCAGTTGCCACAGACGTCCCGCTCGATGTTCAGACCGTTCTCGGCGTACGCCTTCACCTCGGCCTGATCGATGCGGATGTCGTCCCGCCAGGTGCCGATGATGGACATGTCGGCGCGGGCGATGGAGGCCACGCAGTCGTTTGGACACCCGGCGAACTTGAACTTGAACTTGTACGGGAAGAAGGGCCGGTGTAGCTCGTCCTGGAACTCCTGCGTGATGTCGTTACACGCGTCCATGGTGTCGTAACAAGCCCATTCGCACCGGGCCTGGCCGACGCAGCAGCTGGGGGTCCTGACGTTGGAGCCCGAGCCGCCCAGGTCGAAGTCATTCTGGGTCAGCTCACTGAAGGTCGGCTCCAGCTCGTCGGTGACGGTCCCCAGGAGAATGATGTCTCCGGTGGAGCCGTGCATGTTCGTAAGCCCCGAGCCGTGACGGTCCCAGATGTCGCAGACGGTCCGCAGGGCATCCGAGGTGTAGAACCATCCGCTCGGGTGATTGACGCGGAGCGTGTGGAAGTGGGCGATGGCCGGATACTCGTCCTGGAGGTCATTGTAGCGGCCGATCACGCCGCCACCGTACCCCATGACCCCGACGATGCCACCGTGCTTCCAGTGACCGATCTTCTCGTGATAGGAGCGGTCCAGAAGCCTGAGGAGCTGATCGCACTCCTCCTTCCCGGCATCGGCCATCTCCTCGATCTGTGTGACGAAGCTGGGCCACGGGCCTTTCTTCAGCTCGTCCAACAACGGGGTACTTCTCTGAGAATCTGCCATCGTCGTCTCCCTTTTCGGCTTGGAATGATGGCGCACCTGCTAAATCTCTATCTATGAAATCCCGCGTTCTTCCACGCGTCTATTCCTTCGTCCTTCCCTCAGGCAGCCAGCATCCTCTCTCTGACGTTCACCACGATGCGGTAGATGAGCGTCAGCATCAGGAACCCGAAGGCGTATACTCCCGTGGTGATGGCGATCTCGACACCCGTGGGGGCGTAGTCCGTGATCCTCCCGAGGGGATTGGGAACGAACCCGGCCACCACCATCCCCACGCCCTTTTCGATCCAGATGGCCGTGATCACCCCCACGCAGATGAAGCCCAGGTACTTCAGGTTGTTGCGGATCTTCGGGATGAGCAGAAGGGTCACGCAGATGACCGTCAGCGTCGCACCTGTCCGCATCCAGGGCACCAGGGCGTCGTGGCCGTGGAGGCCGACGAAGAGGTACTCGAAGGCGTGGACGTGATGGGGCATGTCGCTGTAGAGGGCCGTGAAGGCTTCGACCCCCACGAAGAAGACGTTCACCGTCATGGCATAGGTGACGATGACGGCCAGCTTCTGGATGGCCTCCTTCCCCGGATCGAACCGGGTGGTGGACCGGAGAATCAGGGCCAGGAGGATGAGGAGGCTGGGCCCCGATGCAAAGGCCGAGGCCAGGAAGCGGGGCGCAAGGATCGCCGTCATCCAGAATGTCCGGGCCTCGAGCCCGGAGTACAGGAAAGCCGTGACCGTGTGGATGCTCACCGCCCAGGGGATGGAGAGGACGATGATGGGCTTGATCCACCCGGGAGGGGGTGCCTCCTTCCGCTCCGCGTCGAAGGTCACCGCCCCGATGACTAGGTTCAGGACCAGGTAGCCCCCCAGGGCCATCATGTCCCAGAACATCATGGAGTTCAGGGTGGGGTGCAGGAGCACGTTGGCCACCCGGGTCGGCTGCCCCATGTCCACGAAGATGAAGAGCATGCACATGAGGACGGCGGCGATGGCCAGGCCTTCGCCCAGGATCACCATGCGCCCGAAGGTCTTGTAGTTGTGGAGATAGTAGGGTAGGACCACCATCACCGCGGAGGCCGCCACTCCCACCAGGAAGGTGAACTGGGCGATGTAGATCCCCCAGGTCACGTCCTGGCTCATACCCGTGACCGTCAGCCCTTCGGTGAACTGCCGCCCCCAGGCGGCGAGGCCGATGGCGATGAGCACGGCCCAGACCCCGAGGAGGGCCCAGAATCGCTTACCCCCGCGAAAAGCGGCATCGAGCATGGCGCTACCTCATGGTTCTCCCGCTGATTGCCAGCCGGGTTCGTTTTTCCTCTTTCGGCCGGGCTCCCGCCGGGAAGCCGGCCCAGTTCGCTTCGTCGTGGGTTCTCCGGCGTCCCTCAGACGAGGTAGAACACGTTTGGGCCCGTCCCCAGACTCACCCGGCGACTCATGGTCGCCTGGCTCTGGAGAACGCGGCTGATCTCTGAATTCGGGTCCGTTACGTCCCCGAAAATCATGGCTCCTTCAGCCACCTGATTGGCGGCCTCGACACACGCTGGATCCAGCCCCTCCCGGATCCGCTCTGCGCAGAAATTGCACTTTTCCACCACGCCCCGAGTGCGGGTGGGATATTCTGAAAGGAAGTTTCCCTCGTAGTCAGTATCCACGAATGGTCTCGGATCACGCCAGTTGAAAGAACGGGATCCGTAGGGACAGGCAGCCATGCAGTACCGGCACCCGATGCAACGGTGCATGTCCATCATGACGATACCGTCACTCTCCCGTTTCCAGGTGGCCTGCGTGGGACAGACTCTCACGCAGGGGGGGTTCGTGCAGTGATTGCAGAGCACGATGACCGGCTCCGTCTTCACGGCTTCCGGCATGTGATCGTGAACCTGGTCGGGGAACACGTGCTGGTATTCCTCCTCCCAGATCCATCGGATCCGCTCCTTGGGATCGTCGATTCGGGGGATATTGTGCTCCCTGCGACAGGCCTCGGTGCAGGCTTCCCGTACGGCCGGGTCTTTGGCCTTCTCCATGTCGATGATCATTCCCCATTGGGAACCTGTGGCCGCTCCCACCTGTCCCTGGGCTTCTGCGCCGGAGCAGGCGGAGGTTACCATGGGAAGGGCCGCTCCCAGCCCCAGTGCTGCAGCGGCGCTTTCCCTCAGGAATTCCCGGCGGCTCTTCTTCTCCATGGCTCAGCTCCCCCCGCCAGGGGTGGTGTGACATTCCCAGCAGGTGGGGGTCACATCGGCGTAGTCGTGACACCGGGTGCAGAAGTTGTCCCGGTTTTCATGACAATCCAGGCAGGTCTTTGTGAGGCTTATCTGATAGACTTGACCGGCATTGGCCCCCGAAGTCGAGGTATACTCCTCCACTCCCCTCCGAACCAGACTGTCCCGCCAGTCGTTCAGGAGGTTCATGTGGTTCACTTTCATGTAGGGGGTGTCTTCCACACACGCCGTTTCGTCGGCGGGATACTCCAACTCGGGCAGCGTGGTTTGCACTTCCCCGGAAGCCGCCAGGCGGCTCCAGAAGGGAAAAGTGACCAGAATCACGAAAACGGCCAAACCAAGCGCGATCTTCCCTCGGTCACCCATTATTCCGCAACTCCTTCCGCCACGCCCACGGCTTCCGGTTCCACTTCCTCCTCAACCGCCATGCCGGGAATCGGCTCCAAGCGGAGGTTGTGGGTTCGTCTCTTCTCTCCCTTGAAGATCATGGCGTTCGCCACCAGTTCGGAGATTCCCGTGACCTCCACTCCAGGCGCCCAATAGTCACAGACCACCGGGAGGGTTGCCCGGTCGATGGCGCACATGGCCGCCAGCTGATTCACGCCGTGACGTTCCTGGACGTACCGAACGGCGCTTCCCCGGGGGAGTCCCCCACGGAGGCGCATCTCCATGTTCTCGTCGGTCCCGAGTCCGGCCCCGCCGCCGCAGCAGAAGGTCTGTTCCCGGATGGTGTTTTCCGGCATCTCGGTGAAGTGATTGCAGACGTGCCGCATCACGTACCGGGGCTCCTCGAAGATCCCCATGGCCCGAGCCGGATTGCAGGAGTCGTGGAAGGTGACGTGGATGTGGTCGTTCCTGCTCTTATCCACATTCAGCTTGTCGTGCCGGAAGGCGTCCGAGAGGAACTCCATGAGGTGGATCATCTTGGTGGACTTGGCGTTCTCGAAGACCGTCCCGGTGAGGGGCGACTTCGGGACCTCCAGGAAGTCCGCCGGCCCATTCATGGTGTCCATGTACTGGTGCATCACCCGCCACATGTGACCGCACTCGCCACCCAGGATCCACTTCACGCCCAGGCGTTTGGCCTCGGCATAGATCTTGGCGTTGAGGCGCTTGATCATCTCGTGGGAGGTGAAGAGACCGAAATTCCCGCCCTCGGAGGCGTAGGTGCTCCAGGTGTAATCCAATCCCAGCTCCTGGAGGATGAGCATGTAGGCCATGCAGGCGTAGATGCCCGGAGCCGCCACGTAATCTCCGGAGGGCACGACGAAGAGGATCTCCGCCCCCTTCTTGTTCATGGGGATCTCCACCTTGATGCCGGTGGCCTCCTCGATGTCCTCCACCATGAACTCGAAGGTGTCCATGAGGCCGTGGGGCGGGATGGCAAGGTGATTCCCGAACCGATAGCAGTTGGCTACGGGTTCGATGACCCAGTTCACATACAGCCCCAGGAGCCCCAGGAGCTCCCGGGCCATCATGGTGATTTCCGCCGTGTCGATGCCGTAAGGGCAGAATACGGAGCAGCGCCTGCATTCGGTGCACTGGTAGAAGTAGTAGAACCACTCCTTGATGACGTCCTCCGTCAGGGGGCGCCCTCCGGCCATCTTTCCGAAGATCTTCCCCATGGCGGTGAAGTCCTTTCGGTAGATGGAGCGGAGGAGCTCGGCCCTGAGGACCGGCATGTTCTTGGGATCACCGCTGCCCAGGAAGAAATGACACTTGTCCGCGCAGGCCCCGCATCGGACGCAGGTGTCCATGAAGATCTTGAAAGTCCGGTATTGGCTCAGCCGCTCCGCCATCCCGTCCAGGATCGTCTTCTTCCACCCGTCAGGGAGCTTCCAGTCCACGTCCTCAACGGCCCACTCGTGGGCGTTGGGGAGGCTCAGGATCTCCAGGTTCTTCGGCTTCCCCGGATAGGCATAGGTCCCCTTCCGGATGTCCGGCGGCGTATCCATCCAGGGCGTGGAAGGGGGACGCCAATCGATCTGGAGCAGCTCTTCCTGCTTGTAGTAACCCGGTTCGTCGAATTTCGACATGGCTCTAATCCTTCTCCAGCGGTTTGTCCACCGGGACGCCGCAGCCCACCATCTTCTCCCGGAAGTCGTCCTCGTACTCCTCGTAGCTGTGAACGTGGACCGGGTAGTCCCAGGGATTCACATGCCGCACCGCCCGGTTGTTGTTCGGGAGGTTCCTGGTGGGGCTCAGGAAGACACCGGCCATGTGGGTCAGCTTGCTGAACGGGAAGTAGGCCAGGAGGACCGAGACCAGGAAGAGATGTCCGAAGAAGAGGGGACTGATGCCTTCGGGAACCACCGGGCTGAAGTGGAACAATCCAACCATCAGCTCTTTGATGGAAACGATGTCCACCTTCCCGAAGTGCCTCATCCAGGCACCACTCAGTCCGATGCCCAGGAGGAGAAAGAGGGGGAGGTAGTCACCGATCAGCGAGATGTAGCGGACCTGCGGATTGGTGAACCTCCTCCAGAGGAGGTAGGCCACACCCAGGAGGAACGTCACGGTGGTGACGAAGACCACCGGT
>JASFRP010000144.1:0-7411 GCA_050114895.1 Gemmatimonadota bacterium | reverse complement strand
CCGAGGGAGGGGCACCGTAGGGTGCCGCCTCCTCCCGCAGCCGGAGGAGCTCCGATCGCGTCATAGGACCCCTTAGGAACGACATGGCCCACCGCGTCGTGAAGAGGTCGGGGTGGGGGGACCGTGTGCTCTTGAGGACGAACTGGCGCTTGCCCAGTGCGGAGATTCGGGCGTCCCAGGCGGCCACGTCGATTTCTCCCGAAGCCGAACGCATGGCTTCGATGATCCGGAGTTTGTCCCGCTCGGTCTGGAGCCGGCCTACCATCCAGGTGCCGGCGTTGGACATGAGCTTGTAGTCCAGGTCCACCGGATTCTGGGTGGCCAGCACCATCCCGACTCCGTGGGCCCGCGCCTGCTTGAAGAGGGTGAGGATCGGTCGCTTGGAGGGAGGCTCCGCGGTGGGAGGTGCCAGACCCATCACTTCATCGGCGTAGACCAGGGCCCGGAGATCCGAAGTGCCGGACTGCCGCCTCATCCAGGTCACCAGCTTGGAGAGGAGGAGGGTCACGACGAACACCCGCTCGGATTCGGAGAGGTGGGACAGATAGACGATGCTGGCCCTGGGTCTTCCGTCCGGCGCCCGGAGCAGGCTGTCCATGTCCACGGGCTCCCCCTGGATCCACTCGGCGAAGGAAGGGGACGCCACCAGACCGTTGAGCCTCATGGCGAGCTTCATTCGCTCCTTCATTGGGTAGAACGTGTCCAGGTCGAAGACGCCGAGCTTCCGGAAGGGAGGCTGCTGGATCTGCCCGATGAGCGCAGGAAGGTCCAGGGATTGTCCGTTCTGCCACGCGTGCTCCACCAGGTTCGACAGGAGGATGTGCTCCGGGCTGGTGAGAGGGTCGGGCTCGATCTCCGCCAGGACGAGAATCCCGGAGACCAGCCCTTCGATCTCGTCCCGGATGGTCTCGCCTTCGGCTTCCCAGTCGAGGTCTGGTGGGGCGAGATTCCCGATGACGTTCAGTGGAATCCCTGAAGTGGAGCCGGGGGTGAGGATCCGCATGTCCACCTCTCTACGGAGCTGTTCCATGCGGTGGGAGTCGATCCCCGAGGAAGCCAGCCCCTCCTTCCAAAGGGTGGCCATTTCCGAAGCCAGCTGGGCCGTGGTGATTCCCCGCCTCGTGGCTTCGCCGGGATCGACCCAGGGCTCGAACTCCTCCGGCCGCAGGGGCGGGAAGTTCAGGACGAGGTTCCCCATATCCCCCTTGGGGTCCAGGATGAGCGCCGGAATTCCCGCAGACAGAGCCTCCTCCAGTAGCACTACCCCGAGGCCGGTCTTTCCCGAGCCCGTCATTCCCACAATGACGCCATGGGTGGTGAGCCGGTGACTGGGCAGCTCGAAGCGGGTGCCGGTGGGCTCCGAGGTGGCTTCGTCGAGGATGCGACCGAGGTAGAGGCCTCCGGGCTCGGCGCCCATATCTCCTCCTTGTGGGGTTGGGTGGATCAGGGGTATCGGTGTGGGGCTAATAGACTGTCATCAGCCTCGAATGTCACCCCCTGCTCCCCATGGGGTTTTTCGAGGAACCCCTTCCTCTACGGCGGCAATTGGCGACATTACCCCTCCGACAAGTGGCCGTCGCGCCCATCCCTTTCCCGGGGGAGGCTACCGGTCCGGGAAGAAAGAACGGAGACAGAGAATGCAGCGGAATCGATACACCAACGCTCCGACCCTCCTGCCAACTCTCCTGTTGGTCCTCCTGGGCCCTTCGGGGATGAAGGCCCAGGAAGAGGAGACCGGTTGGAAGGACGTGGCCGAGCTCACCTTCGTCCTGACCAGCGGAAACGCCACTTCCAGCACCCTCGGGTTCAAGAACACCGCTGACTACACCTGGCCCAATGCCGCCTTTCAGCTCAGTGCTGGAGGTGTTCGCACCCGTTCTGGGACCGTGACTCGTACGGCCACCGGGAGCCCGAGCAACTTCACCGTCTCGGAAACCACCGACACCAAGACCACCGCCGAGAGCTACTTCCTCAAAGGTCGTCTGGACCGGAACCTGTCAGAGGCCCTCTTCGCGTTTGGCGGAGCGGGGTGGGATCGGAACACCTTCGCCGGTGTGAACAATCGGTATGCCTTCGTGGGTGGCGCGGGCCGTGCCTGGTTTGCCGAGGACACCCGGCGCCTGAAGACCGACCTCGGTCTCACCTACACCATCCAGGACGACGTGGTGAAAAATCCTGAGGTGGACGATTCCTTTCTGGGAATCCGGGCCTCCTACGACTACCTGCGCAAGCTCACGGACAACACCGAATTCACCAGCGTGCTGGTGGCCGACCAGAATTTGAACGAGACCTCGGACCTGCGCACGGACTGGACGAATTCCCTTGCTGTGGCCATGTCCGACCGCCTGGCCTTGAAGACGAGCTATCAGCTTCTGTACGACAAGACTCCGGCTCTGGTCGCGGTGCCTCTGGGGGACGGTGAGGTGCTTGTGCCCCTGGGCAAGGTGGACGGCGTGTTCACCGTGGCCATCGTGGCGAGCTTCTGAGGCCGGTCCATGCGCCCGATGCCCCCCAGTGAATGAGTAACGTCCTGACACGGGTGCGCTTTCCGCACCCTCTGGTCCTCCTGTCCGGTGCCGTCTTCCTGGCGGCTGCCGCGTCCTGGGTCCTCCCTGCAGGGAGCTATGATCGGACCGTGGACGAGGCCACCGGGCGCACCGTAGTGGTCAGCGGGACCTTTCACGGGGTGGACTCCGCACCGGTGGGTCCCTTCGATGCCCTGGTGGCCATGCCCCGGGGGATGATCCACGCGGCGGAGATCATCTTCCTGGTCTTCCTCATCGGGGGGGCGTTCACCGTGGTGGACGGGTCGGGCGTTCTGCGTCGGGGGGTGGGTTGGCTGGTGGGCCGCCTGGGAGACCGGACCATCCTGGTGATCCCCATCATCTCCATCCTGTTCGCTACGGGAGGCGCCCTGGAGAACATGCAGGAGGAGATCATCGCCCTCATGCCTGTCCTCCTGATCCTGACGAGCCGCCTCGGGTACCGGCCCATGGTGGCCGTTGCCATGAGCCTCGGGGCGGCCGTCGTGGGGTCCGCGTTCAGTCCCATCAACCCCTTCCAGGTGGGAATCGCCCAGAAGCTGGCCGAGCTCCCCCTCCTCTCCGGGGCCGGCTTCCGGCTCGTCTTCCTCTTCCTGGCCCTGGGGCTCTGGATCTCCTTCGTGGTGCGGATGGCCCGCAAGACGGCGACAGGGGTGTCGGCGGCGGACAGTGGAGGGCCGGAGGAGGGGCTCACGGTTCGGGACGGCCTGATTCTGGGGCTGGTGGCCGCCACCTTCGCTGTGCTGGTGTGGGGGATCCTGACGCAGGGATGGGGATTCAATCACATGTCCGGCCTCTTCTTCGGCATGGGGATTCTGGCGGGAGCGGTGGCGGGGATGGGTGTGGCCGGAACCGCCGATGCCTTCGCCAGAGGGTTCAGGGACATGGCCCTGGCCGCTCTCCTCATCGGCTTTGCCCGGGCCATCTTCGTGGTCCTGGAGGACGGCCGCATCGTCGACACCATCGTACACGCCATGGTGACGCCCCTTGGGGGGCTGCCCACTCTGGCCTCGGCCCTGGGAATGGTGGGAACCCAGATCGCCATCCACTTCCCCGTTCCCAGCCTGTCCGGACAGGCCGTCCTGACCATGCCGGTCCTGGTTCCCCTCTCGGACCTCCTCGGGCTCTCCCGGCAGGTGACGGTCCTGGCCTTCCAGTACGGAGCCGGGGTCTCGGACCTCATCATACCCACCAGCGGATCCCTCATGGCCATCCTGGCCCTGGCCGACGTCCGCTACGAGGATTGGATTCGGTGGGTTCTTCCCCTCTGGGGCCTCCTGGTCCTTCTGGGAGGGGCTGGCATCGCCACCGCCATAGCGGTGGGATTGTAGGCGGTACGGTCCCGGCGCCCGCCTCTCCCCGGAGCGTGTCCTGTAGTCGGTGGTTCTTACGCATCAGAAGATCAGGAGTGGGCGGACTGTATGGCCCGGGGTGATTCGAGCGTCCCGGGAGGCGTGGGAACCCTCACGGGAGCAAGTGCGTTGAAGATCTCTCTCTTTGAGAAGTTGGGCGGGTTCGCCCAGGTCAGGCTGATCGTATCGGATTTCTATGACCGGCTCCTGGACTCGGAGAAGCTCCGGCCCTATTTCGAGGAAATCGACGTCCGTCGCCTCATCGATCATCAGACGAAGTTCGTCTCTGCCCTGATGGGAGGGCCGGTGTCCTTCAGCAACGAGCACCTGGGTCGGGCCCATCACCATCTAGGGATCTCTCCGGAGGAATATGCGGAGATGGGCGAGATCTTCCGGGAAACGCTGGAAGACCATGACCTCCCCGACGCCGACGTGGAGCGCCTCTACGCGCATATCCTCTCTCTACAGGAGCACGTGATCGGGGTCGCTCCGTCTGAGGCCCCGTGAGCGAGTTGAGAACGAAGGGAAGAGAACCCCTGGGCGAGGCGATCCACGAGGGGGAGGCCCGCGCAACCGCGCCGGGCCAATGCCCCCCGGTCCTGAACTCTCTGATGACGGCCGTGGCCGTGGTGGATCCGGCGAGCTGGTCCGTCCGGTTCGAAAACGCCCGGTTCCAGGAGTGGTTCCCTCCCGGAGACGAAGAGGGAGCGGATCTCTCGGCACGCCTTCCCGCCGCGGACCCGGGGCGGGCTCGGGACCGATTGGAGAAGGGGCGCCCCTACCGGTTCGAGACGGAGGTCCGGGCAGGGCCCAGGACGCTGACGCTCCAGATGGAGCTCCGGCCCTACGACGGCGAAGAGGGCGGCCTCATTCTCATAGAGGGCCAGAATATCTCGAAGCAGAAGGAGGCGGAGTACATGCTCGACTCGTACTCCCGCCTCACGGAGCGTCAGAACCGGGAGTTGGAGAAGGAGAAGGAGCGCGGGGAGAGGCTCCTTCTGAACATCATGCCCCGGGCCGTCTACGAAGAGCTGAAGGACTCGGGGACGACCACGCCCCACACGTTTGAGGACGTGTCGGTTCTGATGCTGGATTTTGCCGGTTTCACCGACATGGCCATCTCACGGGATCCCGGCGCCCTCATCGCCGAGCTCAACGACGTGTTCACGTCCTTCGACCGCATCGTCGAGCACTTCAACTGCGAGCGGATCAAGACCATCGGTGACGCCTACATGGCCGTCGCAGGGATGCCCGATCCGGATCCGGAGCACACGATCCATCTGGCGAAGGTCGCCCTGCGCATGCACCGGTTCCTGGAGCGCAGGAACCACACGGGCACCCATCATTGGCGTTGCCGGATCGGCCTCGCCTCGGGGCCGGTGATCGGATCCATCGTGGGAATCCAGAAGTTCGTCTACGACATCTTCGGGCCCACGGTGAACCTCGCCTCCCGACTGGAGACCCTCGCAGAGCCAGGTCAGATCCTGGTGACACCGGAGGTGGCGACTCGGATCCAGGACGACTTCATCCTGCGCTCTCTGGGGGAGAACGAGTTGAAGGGGTTCGGAGCCGTCGAGGTCTTCGCTCTGGAAGACGAGGCCCGGGAAGGCCGGTAGGCGGCGGGCCTGAAAGGGGGAAGTGTGTCTCCCGGGACGGCGGGCCCTTCGGGCTAGGACCCCTGGCCCTCCGGCAGCCTTCTGGGAAGGGCCACCTCGAACACGGTGCGCCCGGGGCGGGAATCCACCCGAATGGTCCCGCGGTGTTGATTCACCACGATCCCGTACGTGATGGCCAACCCCAGGCCGGTCCCTCTCCCCTGGGGCTTGGTGGTGAAGAAAGGATCGAAGATCCGGGGCCGGATGGATTCCGGGATGCCGTTGCCGGTGTCGGAGATCTGGCACACCACGCCCTCCCTGCTCCTCCGGGCCCTGATCTCGAGGGTGCCCTCCCCTTCCATGGCATCCAGGGCGTTCTGGATGAGGTTCGTCCAGACCTGGCCCAACTCCCCACCGTGGGCTTCGATGGTGGGAAGGTCGTCTTGAAGATCGAGGCGAACTTCGACGCCCGGTCCAATGCTTCCCTTCAGGATCGACAGGGTATCCACCAGGGATTTGCCGACATCCACCGTGTGGGTGGGCCCCCGGTCCACGGAGGAGTAGGACCGAACCCTGTTGACGATGTCCGAGATGGCCCTGGAGGCGGTCTGGATGCCTGTGACCAGGGCGAAGGCCTCCAGCCCTGCCACCAGCCACCAGAGCACCGGCTCCAGGTGACCTGGTGCCAGGGCCTGTTCCAGCGTCTCCAGGCTTTCGGGATCCCAGCCGGCCTCCGAGAGGACGGGGACCAACGCCCACGGATCCGTCACCCCCTTGTCCGTCATCCAGCCTTCCAGCTCGATCTCCCGCTCACCGGACGAGGGTGTGGCCCGCCGGTCTCCCTCGGTGGCCCGCAAGGCAGCCATGAGGTCCGCGACGATGGTCCGCTCAGACTCCTGCAGAGGAAGGCGTCGCAGCTCGGCCTCCCGCAGGTGCCATTCCTCGAGCGCTTGGGCCAGGAGATCGGTGTTCCGTGCGATCGCCGCCGCCGGGTTGTTGAGCTCGTGGGCCAGCCCTGCCGCGAGGGAGCCGAGGCCGGTCATCCGGCCCGTCTCGATGATGGAGGTCTCCGTGCTCCTGAGCCTCGCCATGACGATCTTCAGCATGGAGAGGGCCACCCCCGGGCAGCGCCTCAGGAGATCCAGGAAATCTTCCGGGTCCAGGGCCAGCACTTCGCTGTCCCGGATGGCTCGGGCCGACGCCGAGCGGGGGCGGTCTTCCAGAAGCGACATCTCCGACAGGAACCCACCGGCTCCCTGCAGGTCCAGGACGGTAGTCCGACCCCCCTCCGTCCGGGTGACCTCCAGCTCCCCCTCGAGAATCACGTAGAACTGGTCCCCGGCGGTGCCCTCCTCCAAGAGCACGGTTCCGGACGGGAGGAACACACGGGAGCCCTTCCTCAGCAGGCGATCCAGCTCCTGCTTCGGAAGATCGGAGAAGAGAGGAGAGAGCCGGAGTGCCCGGCGAAGCTCGGGACCGGCAGGTCCGGAAGTCCGGCTCGGGACGGAACGAAGAGGCGTATCGGCCATGAAGGGTTCGGTCTGCCTACCCCACGGCCATGGCTGGTTCCGGAGGGCGGAGACCCAGGACACGGGAGGCCAGGTGCCCGTGGACGAACTGCACGGCCATGGAGCCCTCCCCGACGGCGGAAGCGATTCGCTTCACGGACCGGTGCCTCACGTCCCCCGCGACGAAGACCCCTGAGACGCTGCTCTCCAGGAGGAAAGGGTCCCTTCTCTGGTCCCAACTCGGGGGTCGCTTGCCATCCAGCATCACGTCCGGCCCGGTGAGGACATAGCCCTGTCTGTCCCGCTGCACGACTCCGTCCAGCCATTCGGTTCGGGCAGTGGCGCCGATGAAGATGAAGAGTGCGGAAGCCCGGAGGGTCTCCTCTCCCCCGGCAGCGGCATCCCGCACCCGG
>JASFRP010000143.1:0-7429 GCA_050114895.1 Gemmatimonadota bacterium | reverse complement strand
CTCCCGGTGGACGACGCTCTCTCCAATGGAAGGAGTGGAATCTACGACACGCTGAAGGCCATGGCCCTCGTCCACCAATCCGGCGGCGGCACGGGATTCTCCTTCTCGAGGCTCCGGCCTACGGGGGACACGGTCCGTTCCACCATGGGGGTGGCCTCGGGCCCGGTGTCCTTCATGACCCTCTACGATTCCTCCACCGAAGTGGTGAAGCAGGGCGGGACCCGGCGGGGGGCGAACATGGGGATTCTCCGGGTGGATCACCCGGATATCCGGGAGTTCATCACCTGCAAGGACGACACGTCGCGGATCACGAACTTCAACATCTCCGTGGCCATCACGGATGCGTTCATGGAGGCCCTGGACAGTGGGGAGTCGTATGATCTCCTGAGTCCACGGACCGGGGAGGTGGTGGGGCAGGAGGACCCCCGGGAGATCTTCGACATGATCGTCCGGGGAGCCTGGAAGACGGGGGAGCCGGGGGTCTTCTTCATCGACCGGGCCAACGAGTTCAATCCGGTGCCCCACCTGGGGAGCTACGAGGCCACGAATCCATGTGTCACGGGTGATACCTGGGTCCACACCAGCAAGGGACCTCGCCAGGTCAACGATCTCATCGGCGTCCCGTTCGAAGCCAGGGTCCACGGCGAGGATCATCATTCTGGCCCGCAGGGTTTCTTCTCCACTGGCCGCAGGCAGGTGCTCAGGCTGAAGACCCGAGAAGGACACGAGCTTCGTCTTACGGATGACCACCCGGTTCGGCGGGCCGCCGTCCGGGGCAGGTATCACATCCAGGAGGAATGGTGTCCGGCAGGGGAGCTGGGAGAAGGTGACTGGATCGTAATCAACAATCACCGTTCTCTTCCGGCCTGGCATGGCTCCGGGACCCGGGAGGAGGGCTATCTCCTGGGCCTCTTGGTGGGAGACGGCACGCTAAAGCGGAATGAGGCGGTGCTCTCGGTGTGGGAGCCAGCCGCGGTGGCCAATGGGGAGCCCGGGCCAGGGAGGACGGGGATCAGGGCGGTCATGGCCGAAGCAGAGCGATGTGCCCGGACGCTTCCGCACCGCGCGGATTTCCAGGGTTGGATGTCCGTTTCCGGAAGGGGAGAGCATCGTCTCCGGCTTTCGGCGCTGCGAGACCTGGCGTTCAGCTTGGGGATGGGAGGGGGAGGGAAGGGCACGGGAAAGACCATCACGCCGGCGATGGAGAAGACCTCCAGCTCGTTCTACCGGGGACTGATTCGTGGCCTGTTCGACGCCGATGGCTCCGTTCAGGGCAGCCAGGAAAAGGGAGTGAGCGTTCACCTGGCCCAATCCGACCTTCCGTTGCTGATGGCGGTCCAGAGAATGCTGCTGAGGCTCGGCATCGCATCGACGGTATACGAGAGCCGGCGTCCGGCAGGATCGACCCTGCTGCCCGACGGGAGGGGCGGACTGGCCCGATATGGCGTCAGGGCTCAGCATGAGCTGGTCATCTCCAACGACAACCTGGCTGCCTTCGAGGATCTGGTGGGATTCGGCGACACCAGAAAGGCCGCTGACCTGGAAACCCTCCTGAAGTCCTATCGAAGAACGCCAAATCGGGAGCGGTTCCTGGCCCGCGTGGCTTCGGTCATCTCCGATGGTGAGGCGGAGGTCTTCGACGCTCAGGTTCCCGGGGTGAACGCCTTCGACGCGAATGGGCTGGTGGTGCACAACTGCGGCGAACAACCCCTCCTCCCCTACGACGTGTGCAACCTGGGGAGCGTCAACCTGGGCAAGTTCGTCAAGGCGGGGTTCGAATGGGGCGGCGATCCCATGGAAGGGGTGGATTGGGACGCGCTGAGTCAGGTGGTCCATCTCTCCGTCCACTTCCTGGACAACGTCATCGATGCCAACCGGTATCCCCTCCCGGAGATCACCGAGCTGGCGAACCGCATCCGGCGGGTGGGGCTCGGGGTCATGGGGTGGGCGGACATGCTGGTGGGGCTCGGGCTCTCCTATAGCAGCGAGGAGGGGGTCGAGATGGGGCGGAGGGTCATGGAGTTCCTGAACGAGGAAGCCCGGGTGGCATCGGAGAAGCTGGCGGAGACGCGGGGGGTCTTTCCGGAGTGGGAGAGGTCCATCTGGGGCCCCGAGAAGAAGGCCGCCCGAAACGCGGACGGGGAGCGTGTCCGACCGGAGCGGAAACTCCGGAACTGCAATCTCACCACGGTAGCCCCCACGGGGACAATCTCCATCTTCGCAGGATGCTCGGGCGGGATCGAGCCTCTCTTCGCCGTGGCATTCATGAGGAAACAGGCCGGCACGCTCATGCCCGACGTGAATCCGGATTTCGTCCGATTGGCGAAGGAGCAGGGGTGGTATTCCGAGGAGCTCATGGAGAGGATCGCCACCGAGGGCCACATCCACTTCGAGGAGGTTCCCGAAGAGATCCAGCGGGTTTTCGTCACGGCCCACGACATCACGCCGGAATGGCATGTGAGGATGCAAGGGGCCTTCCAGGAGCATACCGATTCCGCCATCTCGAAGACGACGAACTTCCCGACGACGGCTTCGGAAGAGGACGTGAGAGAGATCTACGAGTTGGCCTATCGTCTGGGGGCGAAGGGTGTCACGGTCTATCGGGACGGGTCTCGGCCGGAACAGGTTCTGTCAACCGGGAAGACGGGTAGCGCCACGGACTCCGCGGGGAAGGGGGAGGAGCTGGAACACGAGCTGGCGGATGCCCGGGAGGAGCTTCACCGACTCCACGGGGAGCTCGAACACCTGAGAGCCGAGCTGGAGGACAGGGACCGGACCGCCGCCGCTGCTCGCCAGAAGCGCCAACGCCCCGCCATGCTCCGGGGCCGGACCCTCAAGATGAACTCCCCCCTGGGTGACATTTATGTCACCATCAACGAGGACGACTTCGGGCGTCCCTTCGAGGTCTTCTGCACACTTGGGAAGGCCGGCGGCGCAGCCTTCGCCGACGCCGAGGCCATCGGCCGGCTCATGTCCCTGGCCCTGAGGTCCGGGGTCCCCATCACGGCGATACGGGATCAGCTCCGGGGGATTTCCTCGGATCGGGCGGTGGGTGTCGGCCCCAACAAGGTGCTTTCGGCGCCCGACGCCATCGGGCAGGCCATCGAGCGTTACCTGGAGGAGCAGGCGGGAATCCAGGAGGAGCTTCCCATCTCCACGGAAGCCGCGGCGGTGGCCGGGACCAAACCCCAGGTGACGCCTGCCCGGTACACGGGGCACCATGAGCACTTCATGGGAAGCTGCCCGGATTGTGGATCCGGTCAGTTGGCCTACGAGGAGGGGTGCATGAAGTGCCACGTGTGTGGCTACAGCGAGTGCGGATGAGGCCTTCGCCGGGCTCGGTCCTCGTGGCGCCCCCCCCGTCGGATCCATACGGAGGTTTTCGTTCGGTGCCATCCTCCGTAGCTTCCTCGAATGAGACGGTCGACGCTGTTCCTGGTTCTCCTCCTCTCCCAGGGAGGATGTGGCCCCGACGAAGGTGTGAAGGGAACGGTCCTCCCGGACGGTAGGCTGGAGAGACCCACCTTCGATGGTGCTGCTGCCCATGAGCTCATCCAGGACCAGGTGGCTTTCGGCCCCAGGGTCCCGGGAACCGCCGGACACGCGGCGCAGCTGGCCTGGATGGAGGATCTCCTCGAGCTCTGGGCCGACCAGGTGGAGCCCCAGCCGTTCTCCTTCACCACCAGCGGGGGCACGTCGCTGAGCCTCACCAACCTTCTCGCCCGGTTCCGACCCGAGATGGAGGACCGAATCCTCCTGCTGACGCATTGGGACACCCGTCCTCGGTCCGACCAGGCCGTGGATATCGAGGACCGGGACATCCCGGTCCCGGGGGCCAACGACGGGGGTTCGGGGACTGCAGTCCTTCTTCACCTGGCGGAGCTGATGTGGGAGGTTCCACCCCCGGTGGGCGTCGACCTCCTCTTTGTGGACGGGGAGGACTATGGACCGGGGACGCAGGACATGTTCATGGGTTCCAGCTACTTCGCCGCCACGATGTCGAGGCCCCTCCCCTGGAGGTACGGCCTTCTCCTGGACATGGTGGGGGATATGGACCCCAGCTTCCCCATAGAGGCGTATTCGGCGGAGTACGCGCCGCTGATCTGCCAGGAGATCTGGCAGGTGGCACATGAGCTGGGGTTCGCACCCTTCTTCCCGGCTGCCGTCGGGAGCCGCGTCCTGGACGACCATATCCCGCTGAACAAGGCCGGCCTCGAGACCGTCGACCTCATCGACTTCGAGTACGGCCCGGACAACGCCCTCTGGCACACGCCTCAGGACATCCCTCGCAACACCAGTCCCGAGACCCTGAGGATGGTAGGAGAGGTGGTCACTGAGCTGGTCTACCGGGGAGGGTGAGGAAGCTCCCACCCACAGATCTCGTCCATATGCTGCAGAAAAGGACCATCCATGAGCTCATCCTCTGACAAGGTGAAGGTGGCCGTGGTTCAAGCCTCCCCCCGGTATTTCGATCGGGAGGGTAGCGTGGAGAAGGTGATCCACATGACCCAGGAGGCGTCGGAGGCCGGCGCCGGGCTCGTCCTCTTCCCGGAAGCATATGTGGGCGGGTACCCATGGGGACTCGCCTTCGGAACAGCTGTGGGGGGCCGCAGCCCGGCGGGGCGGCGGACCTGGGAGCGCTACTGGGCCTCCGCCATGGAAGTCCCGGGTCCTGAGACCGCCCGTCTCGCGGAGGCGGCGAAAGACCTCGGCGTGTACCTGACGGTGGGAATCATCGAGAGGGACAGTACCTACAGCAGGGGAACGCTCTTCTGCACCCTCCTCTATTTCGGGCCGCAGGGGACGCTCCTGGGGAAGCACCGAAAGCTCAAACCCACGGCGGCGGAACGCCTGATCTGGGGGGAGGGGGACGGGAGCACTCTCCCGGTCATCCAGGCGCCCTTCGGGCGGGTGGGTGGACTGATCTGCTGGGAGAACTACATGCCTCTGGCCCGCATGGCCATGTACGGAAAGGGGGTGGAGGTCTACCTGGCCCCCACCGCCGACGCCCGGGAGCGGTGGCAATCCACGCTTCAGCACATCGCGCTGGAGGGCCGGTGTTTCGTCCTGGGGTGCAACCAGTTCGTCACCCGGGACATGTACCCACCCGACCTGGAGATCAAGGAGGAGCTCGAGGGCTGGCCCGAGGTCCTTTGCAGGGGTGGAAGCGCAGTCTATGGACCCCTGGGGGATCCGCTGGCCGGCCCCCTGTGGGATGAGGAGGGGATCCTCTTCGCGGACCTGGATATGACCGAGGTGGCCCGGGGGAAGTTCGATTTCGACGTCACTGGCCACTACGCCCGGCCGGATGTCTTCCACTTTCGAGTGGATCAGGAGCCCCGGAGACCCGTGGACCTGGGGGAGGATTGACGGCGTGGAGTCGGTGGACCCGCCGGCGCGGTCCAGCCACGGGGAACCCGACCGCGGATTCCGAGGGCCCGGACGTCTGGGCTCCATGGGCGGTTCTTGCGGCGATTCTCCTCCTGGGATTGGCTCTCTGGGAACCCTTCCCCCCGGGAATCTGGCACGACGACGGCGTCTACGTCCTCCTGGGCCGGTCACTCGCTCAGGGGGACGGGCTTCGCTACCTGGGGATACCGGGTGAGCCCCTGGCTCCGAAATTCCCGCCCCTGTACCCCCTTCTCCTGGCCTTCGCCTGGGTCCTGGATCCCCGATTTCCCGAGAACGCCGGCATCTTGGGGGGTGTGAACCTCCTGCTGGTCTCGGTGGCGGCGGGGCTCTTTCTGGCGTTCCTTCGCCGGGTCCTCAGTGTTCCCCTCCTTCTGGCGGTGGGCGTGACCCTGCTGACGTGGATGTCGCCGAATCTGTGGAGGGTGACGCTGGTGCCCCTCTCGGAGCCCCTCTTCGTCCTCACCCTGACCCTGGCCCTCTGGGCCGGAGCGCGATTGGAGCGGGGGGGTGGAGGACGGGAGCTTGCGCTCTTTCTCCTGGCCGGCGGCCTCGCCTTTTATGCCAGGACCCTCGGCGTGGCGGTTCTCCTGGGAGGGGTGGTGGCCCTCCTCCTGCGTCGCAGGACTCGCATGGCCCTCCTCACCCTCCTGGGCAGCATGGCCGTGGTCCTCCCGTGGATCCTCTGGAGTCGGTGGGCTACCCGCTCCATCCTTCCCGCTCTCCGGGATATCCTCGGTTCCTACGGTGGGTGGCTGACGGACGAGATATCCAGGGACCCGCTGGGATATGGAGGATATCTGCTGGCGAATGCCGGTCACCTTCTGGGCCGAGCCCTGGCTCTTTTCCTCCCGGGAATCCCCGAACCTGCCCTCTGGACCGGCCTGGTCCTCCTGCCCGTCCTTCTTCTCGGTCTCTGGGAGGCGGGCCGGAGGAGCCTGGTGATTCCCTCTACCCTGGCATTCGGCGTCCTGATCATCCTGGCCTGGCCGTTTCAGGACATCAGACTCCTGGTCCCCTTCCAGCCCATTCTCACCCTGGCCGCCGGGCTGGGTTTCTGGACTCTCCTCTCGTCGGGCCTCCTGAGTATGAAGGGGAAGATCTCCGTGGTTCTCCTGGCGTGTGCGTGGGTGGTGGTGGCTACCGGCTTCTCCATCTACCGGTTGGCCACGGGATGGCCTGGGGAGCCCTATCGCGTGAGATCCGAGGTTCTCATGACGGCGGTCCAGGCCGTTGAGGAGAAGGTGCCGCCGGGAGCGGTGGTGGGTGCACCGGAGCTATGGCCCGGTCTTCAGCTGTTTACGGGAGTGACGGTGGTGCCGAGCGCCCGCTTCATCCCCCTCGGGGGGGACGAGCCCACCTGGGGATCACCGAGGGCCCAGCTCGCCCTGTGGATGGAAACGGGAGTGACACACATACTGGTGGAGCACGGCGGGAGGGTCCACGGGGATGCTCTGGAAAGGCTGGAGGAGGTGTGTCCCCCGGGGACGGTGGAGGTGGTGGATCGAAAGCCGGGGCACGTCCTGGTGGCTCTCCATTGGGACGAGACGTGCCGGAGGAGAGTCATGGAGGAAGGCCTGGAGGAGGCGCCGGGTCCCGGATACGGAATCTGATCACCGATGGTCGCCTGGAATCCGGAGGCGCCCTGAATGTCTCCCCTCCCCGACCCAGCCCCGGGCTCAGTGCTCTACGGTCCCCTTCCTGGAGGTGTCGACCTGTTCGCCCTCTCCTCCCTTCAGAAGCACCGTCTCGATCTGCTCGTAGAGGAACTCTCTGGCCTTGGGGTCTCGGGGATCCAGTCCGTAGTGGTTGATGAGGAGGGTCTGGTGCTGGAGCCATTCTCCCCAGCAATCTTGGCAGATCTCTTCCTGCAGCCGCTCACCCATGGCATTCCGGAACGGTGCCTTTTCCATTCTGGGGGCATCCCTCTCACAACGGCGACAGCTTATCGTTTCCACGGGGACTCTCGATGAAGTGTACAGTGCGCAGGTTTCCGAATCCGAAAGAGCCCAATTTTCCC
>JASFRP010000142.1:0-7456 GCA_050114895.1 Gemmatimonadota bacterium | reverse complement strand
TGCCTCTCGTTCCCCCACCAGGATGGCTGTGACGGGGCGCCCCCACGCGGCGAGGTTCCGGAGCAGCACCAGGGCATCCCCACCATTGTTGCCCGTCCCCACCAGGGCTGTGACCTGGCCTCTGGGGAACAGTCTGTGGAGGATCAGGGCTGCGGACCGTCCCGCGTTCTCCATGAGCGTTTCCTGGGGAACACCCAGCTCACGGATGGCGAAACGATCGAACTCGGCGCTTTCCGCGCCTGTGGGCGCACCTACCAGGGCCCGTCCGAAGGGCCGGACTCGGTGGTCCATGGGCGTATTCATGAATGTCCCCCGGCGTGGAGGGAGGAAGAGACGCACAGGCTCGGAGAGACCCGGAATCCCCTTTCCGGGAAAGCGGGCCTCCTGGGAGAGCTACTTGTAGCTTTGACCGATGGTCCTGCCGAATGTGATTTCCCCGTTGTCGATGCGGATGTTGAATCCACACTCGGGGCTCGAGCACACCCACGCCTTGTAGCGGATGGGGGCTCCGTCCCGGCCGTAGTCCGAAAGCGGAATGAGGATCCCCGCATTACACTTCTGGCACTTGGGAAACCCGTTGTCTTCCACCATGATCAACCCCTCCCAACAGCAGCTAGGTCATATGCCCCGGGTCGCGGTGTCTCGCCCGGGCCCCTGTCACGAATGTCCGGGATCAACGCCGGCCGGTCCAGGGGTACTCACGCTCGAAGACCTCCTCGAAGTCATACAGACCCCGGAAGTCCTCCAACCGATCTTCCTCTCGCTTGGTGAGAACGCCGCAATCCACCATGGCGAAGACGATCTCCCCCAGATCGTCGGTGGAGTGAATCCCCCAGTGCTCCAGCACGGTCCTGGCCATCAGCCCGTATCGCGCCAACGCCAGATCCCGGACCCCCTGGGCGAGCTCCCTCCCTGAGATGTGCCGCGGTTCGTCCATCTTCTCGAGGACCGCATGGAGGGAGGACAGCAGGAAGACGTACGCCTTCCCATGGAACCGTGGGTTCCTGTCTCGCAGGTGCTCGAGAATCTCTTCAGCGAATTGCACGTCCGTCATGCCTGAAAAGTTACGGTCTTCCGGGAAGGACGCTAGCCTTCCCTTTTTCCTGGAGCCCCCGGAGAGATCGGGTTCCTTCAGAGCGCACCCCGCCTGCTGCCCTCTGGGGGCCCCTCCGGACACCGCCTTCTTCAGCCCCTGACGAGCTCTTCGTACAGGGGAAAGGACTCACAGAGCTCCCTCACCTCTTCCCGCGTAGTCCGGATGAGGCTCTCGTTCCCGGGGTCATCCAGGACCCGGACGATCCAGCGGGCGATCTGCCCCATCTCCCCCGCTCCCAACCCTCTGGTCGTGAGGGCGGGCGTCCCGATGCGAAGCCCTGACGTCACGAAGGGGGATCGGGTCTCGCCGGGGACCGTATTCTTGTTCACGGTGATTCCCGCCGACTCCAGGGCGTGTTCCGCATCCTTCCCCGAAAGATCCGGGTGGCTGGCCCGAAGGTCCACGAGCATGAGGTGATTGTCTGTCCCGTCGCTCACCAGCTTCAGCCCACTCCCCATGAGTCCCTCGGCCAGGGTCCGGGCGTTCTCCACCACCTGTTGCGTGTAGATCCGAAAGTCCGGTTTCAGCGCCTCATGGAATGCGACGGCCTTGGCGGCGATGACGTGCATCAGAGGCCCACCCTGAGTTCCCGGGAAGACCGCCTTGTCGATGGCTTTGGCGTGCTCCCCCTTGCAGAGGATCAGCCCGCCCCTGGGACCCCGGAGCGTCTTGTGAGTGGTGGTGGTGACCACGTCGGCGTGGGGAACGGGGCTCGGGTGGACCCCCGTGGCCACGAGCCCCGCGATATGGGCCATGTCCACGAGCAGGATGGCACCCACCTCCCGTGCGATGGCCCCGAAAGCCGGGAAATCAATGATCCGGGGGTAGGCGCTGGCTCCGGCGATGATGAGCCCTGGCCGCGTCTTTTGGGCCTTCTCCCTCAGGGCATCGTAGTCGATGCGCCCATCGGCCTCTCCCACTCCATATGCCTCGACCGCATACAGGGACCCACTGAAGTTTACCGGCGACCCATGGGTGAGGTGGCCCCCGTGACTGAGGTCCATCCCCAGGATCCGATCTCCGGGCTTCAGAAAGGCGAAGAAGGCCGCCATGTTGGCCTGAGCCCCCGCATGGGGTTGAACGTTGGCGTGATCTGCGCCGAAGAGGGTCTTCGCCCGTTCCCGGGCGAGGTCTTCCACCACATCGACGTGTTCGCAGCCGCCGTAATAGCGTTTGTGAGGGAGGCCCTCTGCGTACTTGTTGGTGAGGACCGTTCCCATGGCCTCCAGGACCGCCGGAGATACAAAGTTCTCACTTGCGATCAGCTCCAGCTGGGAGGCCTGCCGCTGCGCCTCGGCCTGGATGCTTGCGTAGGCCTCCGGATCCGTGGCCTTCAGGTGTTCCATCATGCTGTTTTTCGCTCTCAGGTTCTCATGCTTTCAGCAGCGATCCAGGGTCCCCCGCAGGGCATCCGCCGAGGCGGACCCCCAACGGGGACCTGAGCCGCTACGCTTCGTGTCCCTCAGCCGCAGGTGCCGAAGTCCAGACAGCCCAGCTCCGTCCGATGGAGGTACCGGACATCGTCCATCCGCTGCTCCGCCACCTTGTCCGAGGCTTCCGCCGACGTGATTCCCTCCGCCTCCGCGAGCTCCAGAATGCGAATCAGCGTGTTGTAGATCTCCCCGGCCTTCCGGAGGCTCCGCTCCGCCGGCCAATCCTCGATCTCCGCATACACGTTGATGAGTCCCCCGGCGTTGACCAGGTAGTCCGGCCCATAGAGGATGCCGTTCTCCTCCACGGCCTTGGCGTGACGGGGTTCCAGTAGCTGGTTGTTCGCGCCCCCCACGATGATGTCCACCTTGAACACCTTCAGGGTGTCGTCGTTGATGATGGCCCCCAGGGCGCAGGGAGCGAAGATGTCCGCATCCACCCCATAGATCTCCTCGGGCGCCACGGCCTTGGCACCGAACTCCTTCACCACCCTGTCCACCTTCTCCTGGTCGATGTCGGTAACCGTGAGTCGGGCACCCTCCTCCGCCAGATCCTGGCAGAGGAAATACCCCACGTGGCCCACCCCCTGCACGGTCACGTGTTTCCCCGCCAGGGAATCGTCCCCGTACTTGTGCAGGGCCGCGGCCTTCATTCCCTGATACACGCCGTAAGCCGTGACCGGGGACGGGTCCCCCGACTTGCCCATGAGGCCCACCACATGATTCGTCTCCATGTGGACGAAATCCATGTCGGCCGGGGAGGTCCCCACGTCCTCCGCTGTGATGTATCGGCCCGCCAGGGATTCCACGGCCCTGCCATGGGCGCGGAAGATCATCTCCCGGTTTCGGGTGTTGGGGTCCCCGATGATGACGGATTTCCCTCCACCGAGATTCAGACCCGCCAGGGCAGACTTGTACGTCATCCCCCTTGCCAGACGGAGGGAATCTTCCACGGCCTCCCCATCCGTCTGGTAATTCCAGAACCGGGTGCCCCCCAGGGCCGGGCCCAGGGTGGTGTTATGGATGGCGATGATCCCTCTATACCCGATCCGGGGCTCGCTCCAGAAAACCAGCTGTTCGTGGTCCCGAATGCTCATCCTCTCAAAAATGTTCATACCAGCTACCTCCCGGCTTGAAGGGGTTGGTTCACGGTTCGGTATAGTCCCTCAGGCCCCCCGGCGCCCCCATGACGTCCCTGGCGATGACGAGCCTCAAGATTTCGTTTGTCCCTTCGAAGATCTCCGTGCCTTTCGCATCCCGAAGGAGCTTCTCCACGGGGTAATCCCGCATATAGCCGTACCCTCCGAAGATCTGCACCGCTTCGTCGGTGATCCACATCGCAGCCTCGGTCGCCGTGACCTTGGCCATGGCGGCCAGGGCTCCGGCGGAGGGAGCCTCCGGATCGAGGACCCCCACCTCCGCTCCATCGTTGGCCTCGGCACCCGGTGCCGCCTCTAGGGCCTGGGCACCACAGAGTGCCAGTGCCCGTGCGCTCGCCAGACGCCTGGCCATCTCCGCCAGCTTGAAGCGGGTGGCCTGGAACTCCGCCAGGGGCCGTCCGAACTGGACCCGCTCCCCGGCATAGCGTCGAGCGTGCTCCAGCGCCGCACGGCCAATGCCGACGGCCAGCACCGCCACACCCAACCGACCCACTTCCATGGCCTCCATGGCCATGGCAAAGCCCCTTCCCTCTTCGCCGAGAAGCGCTTCCGGCCCCAGGGCTACCTGGTCCAGCTCCAGCTCCACCGTGTCCAGAGCCGCGAGGCCCATGGTGGTTTCCCGTTTCCCAACGGTCAGGCCCGGGGTCGGGGCCTCCACCAGGAAGGCGTGGACTCCCTCACCGCCTTCTTCCTTGGCAAAGACAAGGATCAACCCCGCCCGCTCCCCGCTGCTGACCCACTTCTTCTTCCCGTCGACGATCCAGCCCCCACCGGCCCGGGAGGCCCGGGTCTGAAGGGCCCGCGCGTCACTCCCCGCGCTATCCTCGGAGAGGGCGAAGGCTCCCAGGACTTCCCCCCCCGCCATCCCCGGCAGGAGCCGTGCTCGCTGCTCCTTCGTCCCGTATCTCAGGAGAAGTGAGGTGACCGGCCCGGAATGGATCGCCACGGCAAGGGCCACGGCCGCATCACCCCACGCCAGCTCCTCCAGGACCAGAAGGTACGTCTGCAGGTCCAGCCCCAAGCCTCCGTATTCCTCCGGAATCCGCATCCCGAGGAACCCCAGCTCCCCCAGCCCGGAGATGATCCCAGGATCCAACGCCCGCCGGGCATCCCACGCCGCCGCGTGGGGACGGATCTCTCCCCTGGAGAACTCACGGGCGAGCTCCCGTATCTCCAGCTGTTCCTCCGTCAGGCGAAGCGTCATCTAACCCTCGTACGCGAAGAAGCCTTTCCCCGACTTCTTCCCCAGCCACCCTGCGGCGACGTATTTCCTCAGAAGTGGACACGGACGGTATCGGTCATCCCCCAGATCGCGATGGAGGACCTCCAGGATGCTCAGGCAGATATCGAGCCCGATGAGGTCAGCCAGCGCCAGGGGCCCCATGGGGTGGGCCATACCCAGCTTCATCACAGTATCGATGGCCTCGGCGTCTGCCACGCCCTCCATGAGGGCGAAGATGGCCTCGTTGATCATGGGCATGAGGACCCGGTTGGAGACGAAGCCCGGGAAGTCGTTGACCTCCACCGGTGTCTTGCCAAGCTCCATGGAAAGATCCATGACCGCCCGGGTCGTCGCGTCATTCGTGGCCAGACCGCGGATGACCTCCACCAGCTTCATCACCGGCACCGGATTCATGAAGTGCATCCCGATGACCTTCTCAGGGCGATGGGTGAAGGCCGCGATCTCCGTAATGGAGATGGAGGATGTGTTGGTGGCCAGAATGGCATCGGCCGGTGCCGATTCGTCGAGTGCCCGAAAGATCTTCTCCTTCAAGGCGATCTTCTCCGAGACCGCTTCCACCACGAGCTCCGCTTCCTCGACCGCCTCCTCCATGTCCACCGTGGTGGAGATCCGGTTCACGGTCTCATCCTTCTCTCCCGCGCTGATGATCTCCTTCTTCACCTGCCGGTCCAGGTTCTTGAAGATGGTGTTCAGCGCCCTCTCCAGAAGGTCTTGCTCCCTGTCCACCATGGTGACCTGACGTCCGGCTTGGGCACAAACGTGGGCTATCCCGTTTCCCATTGTCCCGCCACCGATTACGGCAATCCGCTCGATGCTCATGCTTCTCTCCCGGAATCTCTGTGTTCCAGTTTCCCCTCCCGCCCCTCCGAGTCCATCGGGTCGTTCGCTCCGGAGAGGATGAGGGGACGAGCGTCAACAGCTCCCTTTCCCGGATTGAACCGGGGACTCCTCCAGACCAGGTAGGCTGCCAGGGCCAGCCCAGCGGTGGCCATGACAGACCCCTCGGGCCCAAACGGTCCACCGCTTACCCAGGTGACCCCTCTGGGCACGCCTTCATACAGGGGTGAATCGACTAGCTCCAGGCCACTTACGGGGAGGTCCGCCAGAAAACCCAGACCCCAGTTCCATCCCACGTGAGCAGCCGTGGCCCACCAGAGGCTGGCCGTCTTGAGATAGACTGCCCCGAGGAAGAGGCCGGCCACTATGATGTTCCCGATTCCCACAGGGGTGGTGTTCGGGTTTCCGAGATGAACCAACCCGAAAACCACTGACGTGACCCACAGAGCTCTCAGGCCCCCCCACCGCTCGGCGAGGGCCTGGAGCAGATACCCCCGGAAAAGGACCTCTTCCGCCGCGGCGGGCAGGGTGAAGAACCAGAGAGCCAGGGCACCGTCTCTCAGGAACTCCGACACGTGCCCGGGCTCGGGAGTCCATCGCAGGCTACCTACCGCCGCCATCCCCCAGATCACGACGGCCGCCACACCGACACCCAGGCCCAGCCCCAGGACCGCCTCCCTGGGGACCTCCCTGGAGAGGTAGAACCCCAGCGCCGCGGGTCTCCTCCGATCCAAACCCAACAGGATCCAACCCGCCAGGAGTCCCCCCAGGAGCGCCGGGAGGGTCTCCCAGTTCAGGCCCCGCAAGGGGATCAGGGAAGAGAGGGCCCAAAACAGGGGCGCCAGAAGGAAGAAGAGGAAAACTCTCCACCCCGTCCGAATACGCCCTGTCTCGGTCTTGAGAATCCCCACGAACCCCACCGCCAGAAAAAAGCCTCGAGGTCTAGACGCCCCCGAGGCTGGTGGACGGAAACCGCTCCAATAGAACGAGTGCGAGGAACACCTTGATCAGATCGCCAATCAGGAAAGGCAGAACTCCCATGGCCACGGTGGTGGCAAGGGGTGCCCCGGTGAGGAGGAGAAGCTGGGCCACTCCCCCCACATAGAGCGTCCCGATCCCCAGGCTCAGGGCCACACCTCTGCGGATCCGCCCTGCACCACCCCGTGCCACGTACCCTACCAGAAATGCCGCCGCCGGGGCGGCGATGAGATATCCTCCGGTGGGTCCCAGGAGCCAGGGAAGTCCGGCCCCTCCGAAGGAGAAGACGGGCGCCCCGGAGACCCCCAGGGCCAGGTATGATGCCATGGCCCCAGCTCCGCCCCAGGGCCCGAGGACGGCCCCCGCCAGAATGATGAAAAGAGGCTGGAGGGTGATGGGAACGGCCGTACCCGGGAGGGGAACGGCGACGTAGGCCCCGAAGGACGTCGCCAGGACGAAGATGAGGATCCCCAGGGCCATCCGGACTTTCCTGTCCGTCGCAACCTCCCTGACTGCCCACTCCCTCAAGGTACCGGTTCCCTGCATCATGTCAGATCATCTCCACAGAGAGTGCAACGGCGTTTCCTCCGCCCAGGCAGAGTGCGGCCAGCCCGGTCTCGGCTCCCCGATCCTTCATGGCGTAGAGGAGAGTGACGAGGATCCGGGCGCCGGATGCTCCGATGGGGTGGCCCAACGCCACCGCCCCACCATG
>JASFRP010000141.1:0-7457 GCA_050114895.1 Gemmatimonadota bacterium | reverse complement strand
GCCTTGATCCGTTCCAGACTCACGACTTCCGGAAAGGCCTCCTGAAAAGCCAGGTCCACCATGAACCACCTGGGTTCGTCGGGATCCGATTTCGGGTCATGGTACCGGCTCCCCCTATCGAAGGCGAAGTGGTCCGGATAACCGGCCCTGGAGACGGTGGCCAGGCCGGCGACCCCCGGTGGATTTGCGTTGCTGTGGTAGAAGAGGACCCCATCCCCAACTCTCATGTGGTCTCGCATCAGGTTCCTAGCCTCATAGTTCCTGACTCCCTCCCAGGTCGTGGTCCCCTCCCTCTCCAGGTCCCGAATCGAGTAGACATCCTCTTCGCTCTTCATGAGCCAGTAGCGTTTCGCCATCCTTTTTGGCCTTCCTCTTCTGACATCGCACCTCAGGAGCCGGGAACATTGACCGAAAGGCTGTCTCACCCCTTTCCCGCCACCAGATGTGGTGGAGATCCGCCTGGCGTCGGAACGCCCAGTGCCTGGAACAATAGTAGGCGGACCCTGAGGGGTGCCATTCCTTCCAGCCTCATGGACGCCTTCGCTATTCCTCCACTCCCATCTGTCTGAGCGCCGCCTGGGCCGCCGCGAGCCGGGCCACCGGAACTCGGAAGGAAGAGCAGCTGACGTAGTCCAGTCCCACCTCGTGGAAGAAATCGATGGACTGGGGTTCGCCCCCGTGCTCGCCGCAGATCCCCACCTTCAGCTCCTCATTCGCCTTCCTGCCCTCCACAGCCGCCATCCTGACGAGACGCCCCACCCCCACCGGGTCCAGAGTGTGGAAGGGATCGTCGGACAACACTCCCTTGCCCAGGTAATCCGGAAGGAACGTCCCCACATCGTCCCTGCTGAACCCGTAGGTGAGCTGGGTGAGGTCGTTTGTCCCGAAGGAGAAGAAGTCGGCCTTCTCCGCAATCTCCCCCGCCGTTACCGCCGCTCGAGGTACTTCGATCATGGTTCCGATGGGAATCTCCAGGTTTCCGGTGTACTTCTCCCTCTCCATGACGTCCTGGATGGTGTCCTCCACGAGATCCCTCAGGAAGGAGAGCTCCGTGGCGGAGCCTACCAGGGGAATCATGATCTCCGGAAGTGCCTGGATGTGCTCCCGCCGGCAGTAGATGGCAGCTTCCACCACAGCGGTAACCTGCATGACCAGAATCTCGGGATAGGTGATGGCGAGACGACATCCTCTATGGCCAAGCATGGGGTTCGACTCCGCATGAGCGCTGATCCGGTCCTGGAGCGTCTTCAGGGCGATCCCGAGGCTGTCCGCCACGGCTTGTTGGCTCTTCTTGTCTCTGGGAAGGAACTCGTGGAGCGGGGGATCCAAGAGACGAATCGTAACGGGGAACCCCCGCATGGCGGTGAGAATCCCTCTGAAGTCATCCCGCTGCAGGGGAAGGAGCTTCTCCAGGGCGACATGGCGCTCCTCGGCAGTATCGGCCAGGATCATCTCCTGCATGGCCTCGATTCGGCCCTCCCCAAAGAACATGTGCTCGGTGCGGGTAAGACCGATCCCGGTAGCGCCAAAGTCCCTTGCTCGCTCGGCCTCCCCGGCGGTATCGGCATTGGCCCGGATCCCAAGGACGCGGAAGTTGTCAGCCCAGTCCATCACCACTGCGAAGTTCCCGGAGAATTCCGGGCGGGAGTAGGGTACCTCCCCCAGCATGATCTCGCCGGTGGCACCGTCGATGGAGAATGTGTCTTCGGTTCCGTAGGTCACTCCTCCCACCACGAGTTTGCCCTGGCCCGCATAGATGGACAGGCTCCCGGCCCCCACGACACAGCATCTTCCCCACCCTCGCGCCACGACCGCCGCGTGGGAGGTCATCCCCCCGGTTGAGGTGAGGATTCCCTCGGCGTGGTGCATCCCGTCCACGTCTTCGGGAGAGGTCTCCCGGCGTACGAGGATGACCTTCTCTCCCGAAGCCGTCCTGCGCACCGCTTCCTCCGCCGTGAACGCCAGCTTGCCCCGAGCTGCCCCCGGGGAAGCGGGGAGACCCCGAGCCACCACCTTGGCGCCTTCTTTGTCCTGGGCCGAGAAAGACGGCAGAAGAAGCTGGGTCATGGCTTCCGGGGGGATTCTCAGGATCGCCTCCTCCTGCGTGATGATCCTCTCCTTCACCATATCCACCGCGATCTGCACCGCCGCGGCTCCCGTGCGCTGCCCCCGCCGACTCTGGAGCATGTAGAGGGCGCCGGCCTCGATGGTGAACTCCAGGTCCTGCATGTCCTTGAAATGCTCCTCCAACACCCACTTCATCTCGACGAGCTCGTCGAAGACCCTCGGGTTCCAGGACTTGAGCTCCTTCACGGGCCGAGGGGTGCGGATGCCTGCCACCACGTCCTCACCCTGGGCATTGACCAGAAACTCCCCGAAGAGCTCGTTCTGCCCGGTAGAGGGGTTCCGTGTGAAGGCGACGCCGGTGCCGGAGTCCTCACCCAGGTTCCCGAAGACCATGGCCTGGACGGTCACGGCGGTCCCGGCGTATCCGTAGAGGTGATTGATCTCCCGGTACCGGACGGCCCGGGGAGCGTGCCAGCTCCGAAACACGGCCTCCACAGCCAGGTGCAGTTGCCTGAACGGATCCTGTGGGAAAGCCTCCTTCGTGTGCTCGCGGTAGATCTCCTTGTACCGTTCCACCAACTCCTTGAGGCCATCCGCGGGCACGTCGACATCGTTCTGGACACCGTGCTTTTCCTTCACCACCCCGAATGCATCCTCGAAAAGCTCGTGTCCCACACCCATCACTACGTCACCGAACATGTGGATCAGGCGGCGATAGGCATCGTAGGCGACTCGCTCGTTGCCCATGGCCTGTCCGATCCATTTCACCGTCTCGTCATTCAGCCCAAGGTTGAGGACCGTGTCCATCATTCCGGGCATTGACACGGCCGCTCCACTGCGGACCGATACCAGGAGGGGGTGGGGACCCGTTCCGAAGGTCTTGCCCATCTCCTGTTCCAGCTTTTCCAGGTTCTCCCGTACCTGTGTCATGAGGCCGGGGGGAAGCTTCCCGCCCCTTGCGTAATACTCGGCGCACACTTCCGTCGTGATGGTGAACCCCGGTGGAACCGGTAGGCCCAGGGAATGCATGTAGGCGAGGCTTGCACCCTTGCCACCCAAACGCTCCGCTGAAAACCTGGTCCGCCTGGAGCCGAGCCTTCCGAAGTAGTGGATCCTCTTCTCGGGGCGCACGGAGAGTATGGTCTTCTCTCGTTTGCGTCTCGATCCGCCGGCTGCGCTACTCGCCATCGTTCTATCTCCCCGCCGAGTCGTCCAGCTTGGATTGTCTGACCATCGTCAGAACGGATGAGGGCCGGCCCTCTCCCAGGAGAGCACCGGCCCATTTCACACTGCCAGTCGCAGGCATTCTACCCACCACAGATGCTGCCGGGTTTCTCTACTTGACGACCCGTCCCGCCGCATCCACGGAGGCGATGGTGATAAGATTCACCACGTCCTGAACGGTCCCCCCCCGCTGCAGCACATGGACCGGTTTCCGCATTCCAAGAAGGATGGGTCCGATGGCCTCCGCCCCCCCGATCTGGCCGACGAGCTTGTAGGCGGTGTTGGCCGCGCCCAGGTTCGGGAAGACCAGGACGTTGGCCGGTCCCTTCAGTTTCGTGAAGGGGTAGATGTTCTTCAGAATGTCAAAACTCACCGCCGAGTCGGCCTGCATCTCCCCGTCCACCTCGAGGCTTGGCGCCAGCTCCTTTATGCGGAGTACGGCTTTGGCGACCTTGTCGGAGAAGGGATGGGGAGCAGACCCGAAGTTCGAGAAAGACAGCATCGCCACTCTGGGCTCGATCCCCAGCTCCTTCACGAAACCCGCCGAGAGAAGCGCGATCTCGGCCAGAGCCTCCGAATCCGGATCGATGTTCACCGTCGTATCCGCGAAGAAGAGGAGCCGTTTGTCCGGAAGAGCGATCATGTAGAGGCCTGCCGCGTGCTTCACTCCGTCGGCCCGCCCCACGACCTGAAGCGCCGGTCGAATGATCTCTGGATAGTTGGACTCTATCCCAGCGACCATGGCGTCGGCATCCCCTTCCCTCACCATCATTCCGGCGAAATGGAGGGAACGGGACATCTGATCCCGAGCTTCCGCCAGCGTCAGTCCCTTACGAAGGCGGCGGCGATAGAGGGCCTGTGCATACTTCTCCCGCTGGTCTTCCTCCTCGGCGGGGTGCACCACCTCGACTCCCTTCAGATCAATCCCCAGTTCCCTCGCCCGGGCAGCGATCTGATCCGGTCTCCCTATGACGATGGGTGACGCGACCCCGTCATCCACCACCATGGAAGCGGCCCGGAGGATGCGATCGCTGAACCCGTCCGGAAGAACTACTCTCTTGGGGCTTCGCCGGGCCTTGGAGACCATGCGCTGCATGACCTCCATGCCCGGGCCGAGGCTCGCCTTCAGGCGGTCCCGATAGTCGTCCAGGTCGAGCTCGATCCGGGACACGCCGTCTTCCATCGCGGCCTTGGCCACGGCGGGTGCCACCCAGAAGAGGACTCGCGGGTCGAAAGGCTTGGGGATGATGTATTCCCTACCGTACTCGAACTGATCCCCCCCGTAGGCCATGATGACCGATTCAGGGACCTCTTGACGGGCTAGCTCGGCCAGGGCCTGCGTGGCAGCCACCATCATGTTCGGCGTCACCGAACGGGCCCGCACATCCAGGGCGCCCCGGAAGATGAAGGGGAAGCCCAGAACGTTGTTCACCTGGTTCGGATAGTCGGAGCGACCCGTGGCCATGATGGCGTCCGTCCGGACCTCCGCCACCTCTTCAGGGAGGATCTCCGGGGTGGGGTTGGCCAGGGCGAAGATGACGGGGTCGTCCGCCATGGACTTGACCATATCCTTCTTCAGCATTCCGGCCACCGACAACCCGACGAAGACATCGGCACCCTTCATGGCGTCTGCCAGCGTCCGAGCCTCCGTCTCTACGGCCCATTCCTCCTTGTACTTGTTCATCCCCTCGGCACGGCCCTTGTAGATGACCCCTTTGGAGTCCACCATCGTCATGTTCTCGTGTTTCACACCGAGTCGCATGAAGTGACGCGCAGAGGAGAGCGCGGACGCCCCCGCCCCACTGAAGACGACCCGGACGTCTTCCAGCTTCTTCCCGACGATGTCCAGGGCGTTCACCAGGCCTGCGGCTCCGATGATCGCGGTACCATGCTGGTCGTCGTGGAAGACCGGGATCTCCATGGTCTCCTTCAGCACGGTCTCGATCTCGAAGCACTCCGGAGCTTTGATGTCCTCCAGGTTGATCCCGCCGAAAGTCGGCTCCAGGAGCTGGCAGGTCCGGATCACCTCCTGGGGATCATGGGTGTCGAGCTCGATGTCGAAGACATCGATCCCCGCGAAACGTTTGAACAGGACACCTTTCCCTTCCATAACCGGCTTGCAGGCCAGGGCTCCGATATCGCCCAGCCCGAGGGTCGCTGTCCCATTGGAGACGACAGCAACCAGGTTCCCTTTGGTGGTGTAGATGTAGGCGTCATCGGGGTTCTTCTCGATCTCCAGGCAGGGATCGGCGACTCCGGGGCTGTACGCCAGGGAGAGCTCCCGCTGGGTGGCCATGGGCTTTGTGGGTTTGACCTCTATCTTTCCAGGGCGTCCCCCCATGGTGTGATAGTCGAGGGCATCCTGCTTCGTGATGGCCATTGTTCCTCGATCCTGGTGGGGTAAATGTTGCTCAGTTTGGAAATCCTACCCTGTCCCGATGAGGGGGTCAATGCAACATCCGGACCGCAGGGGTCCCTTCGATTGCCCCCGGGAGCAGACCTCCTAAATTAGCGAGACACCCCGGCGGGAGGCGACATTGGAGATCAAGCACGGGCGTATGGTCCATCTGGGCTACGGTAAGTACTGGCGTTCCGACGAGATCGTCGGCCTCTGCCCCATCGAAGAGGACCGTGGTCCGGGACGACGGACCGAAGTCTTCGTCAGCACGAGGGAGGAGCCCCTCCTGGTTTCCCGGTCCGAGCAGTCCATTCTCAAAGACATGGCCAGCCTCCCCAGCGAGGAGTTCGCGGCGGAAGAGGCCAGGGGACTTTTGAGCGAGCTCCTGGAGGACATCCACGATGTGACGCCTGTCCTCAGAAGGATGCTCGAGAACGAAGTCCGACTGGATCTCGACGTCTGGGAACGCCGGCTGAAGTCCGTCCTGCTCAGGTCATCCACCAGGGAAGAGGCCGAGGACCAGGAAGACCTCTTCTCGGCGAACGGGTGAGGGGGCCTCCTCCATTCTCCACCGCCGCTGCATGCCTGGCTCTTCCAACCTTCAGAAGGCCATCCTCCTCGTCCTGGCGCTGACCCTCCTCCCGGAGGGGGCCCTGGCTCAGGCGTGCGAGCCAGGCCGTATCTCCTACATCTTCATAGACAATCGGTCCATCTTCGACACCACCGAGCTGGACCCGGACGCGCCGTTCCTCTGGGCATACCACCTGGCGAATGCCCTCCACATGCGTACGCGGGAGGAGTTCATCCGGGACGAGCTACTGTTCAAGGTCGGGGACTGTCTCGATCCAATTCGTCTGGCGGAGTCGGAGCGGCTCCTTCGCGCTTACCGGTTCATCGCCAGGTCGGACGTCTTCGCCCTCCCTCAGCCCGACGGTACCCAGCACGTCATCGTGGACACGCAGGATGAATGGACCACGAAGGTCGACGTGGGCTTTCGCCTGGATGACGGACCGAAGATCACGGGTGTCAAGGTGGCGGAGGAGAACCTCCTCGGCCGAGGGATCCTTGCGGGTTTCTACTTCGCGGAGGAGAAGGAGCAGAGAGATCTAGGGGTGGAGATGGAAACCCCACGGCTCTTCAACACGCGATGGAACGCCCGCGTCAGCGGTGGGAGGACCCGGACAGGAAAGTTCTTCGAGGAAGGTCTATTCTACCCGTTCGTTGGGGAAGTTGGAAAAGTAGGCGCCCGGCAGAGTTATCTCTGGCGGGAGACCCTCTTCGCGTATGTGATTCCACACGATCCCGTCCATACCCACCTTCTGGTGCCGTTCCTGGACGATCGCTGGGATCTCGTCGTGGGAGGGCGAGTGGGTGAGCCGGGCAGCCTCACGGTCTTCGGCGCCGGGTTGTCAAGGGAGTCCATCAAGTTCCGGGACTTCCCGGCCGACCTGGAGCTGGTTCGGAACAGGAATTTCTCCAGGACAGACCCGGCAGACGAGGAGAGCGTGGAAGCAGTGCGGTCTCAGGCCCGAGACAGAACGGCCAACCGAGTCAACGTGTTCGTGGGGCAGCGGAACCTCCGCTTCGTCCAGCGGCGTGGCCTGGACGCTCTCAAGGGGATCCAGGACGTCCAGGTTGGGACGGAGGTGATCGTTGGATTGGGACGCACCCTGAAGGTACGAGGCGACGGAGGGGAGCCCCTGCCCGGCGATTTTCACACCCAGGTATCGCTGTTCGCCGGCGGAGCGTGGGATGGGTGGACCCTGAA
>JASFRP010000140.1:0-7492 GCA_050114895.1 Gemmatimonadota bacterium | reverse complement strand
CACGAAGGACCTCCTCTGCGGGTCAGTTCCTCACCGGCAACCGCTGTGTGACAATATGTAATGTCACGATATGTAGGACGACTACTGTACGAGAAAGGTTTCAGTCGAGGATGATGCTGGTGTTCTTCGTGGCGGGCGGGGCCGCAGCCCTGCCCTTTCGCAGGGCCATCAGGCCGGACCCGTTGGTGGCGTTGAGGGAGGAATGACCGTCGCCTCGGCCGGCTGAGCCCGGAACTGGCTCATGTAGAGGCGGTGGTAGAATCCCTTCCGAGCAAGAAGCTCGGCTTGCGTGCCCCGCTCCACGATCCTGCCCTCGTCGATGACCAGGACCTGGTCCGCGTTGGAGATGGTGGACAGGCGGTGGGCGATGATGAAGCTGGTTCGTCCCTTCATCAGCTCCCGAAGGGCTTTCTGGATGTGGACCTCCGTGCGGGTGTCCACGGAGCTGGTGGCCTCATCGAGCACGAGGATGGCCGGGTCCGCCAGGATGGCCCGGGCGATGGTCACGAGCTGCCGCTGGCCCTCGGAGAGGCTGGCGCCTCGCTCCGAGAGGACGGTGTCGTACCCTTGGGGAAGCCGACGGATGAAGCCGTCTGCCTGGGCCAGGCGGGCGGCCTCGTACACCTCCTGGTCGGTGGCGTCGAGGCGGCCGTATCGGATGTTCTCCCTCACGGAGTGCGCGAAGAGGAAGGACTGCTGGAGCACCACGCCCAGCTCCCGCCGCAGGCTCTTCCGGGTCACGCTCCGAATGTCCGTCCCGTCGATACGGATGGTGCCGCTGTCCAGGTCGTAGAAACGGGAGAGCAGGTTCACCAGGGTGGTCTTCCCTGCGCCGGTGGGACCCACCAGGGCGATCCGCTCCCCGGGACGGGCGTGGAGGCTCACCTCCTTCAAGACCGGGACACCCGGGAGGTAGGAAAAGGTCACGGCCTCGAACGTCACGTCACCCCGGACGGCGGAGAGCTCCGTCGCGTCGGATTCGTCGGTCTGATCGGGTTCCGTGTCCAGGATCTCGAAGATCCGTTCCGCTCCGGCCAGGGCTCCCTGGATCTGGTTGTAGAGGTCTCCCAGCTGCCGAAGCGGCTCGGCGAAGCGGCGGGAGTAGGTGATGAAGGCGGCGATGGTGCCGATGGAGACCATGCCGTTGATGGCCATCCAGCCCCCCAGCCCACCGAGTATGGCCACGTTGGCGTTGGAGAGGATTCCCATCATGGGCATGACCAGGAAGGCGAGCGTCATGGCCTGGACGCCCTTGGAGCGAACCGCCTCATTGGCCTCCTGGAACCGGGCCAGGACGTTCTCCTCCTGCCCGTAGGCCAGGACCACCCGTTGCCCGCTGTACGTCTCCTCCAGAACTCCGTTCAGGACACCGAGGCTCGTCTGATAGCCCCGGAAGGCCCCACGGGTCTTCCTCCCCACTGCCGCCACCAGGCCGATCATGACGGGGAAGACGATCATGGACCCAAGGGCGAGCCAGGCATTCATGGCGAACATGACCACCATGATTCCCAGGAGGGTGAGGAGGCCTGTGAAGAGTTGGGCGACGTTGTTGGTGAGGACCCGGCTGACGGCGTCCATGTCGTTCGTCAACCGGCTCATGAGGTCCCCCTGGGTCCGGGAGTCGAAGAACCGGAGGGAGAGGGCCTGCATGTGCCCGAAGAGGTCGCCCCGGAGGGTTCGCATGGCGCCCTGGGAGAGACGGGCCAGGAGCACCCCCTGGATAGCCTGGGCCCCGGAAGCGAGGAGGTAGGCCCCCAGCATGAGCAGGGTGAAGCGGAGGAGCAGATCCAGGTTCCGGTCCACCAGGTGGTCGATGGCGGTCCCCATGAACCAGGGGCCTGCCAGGGACATGGCGGTACTCATGGCGGCGAAGCCCAGGACCCGGTAGAGGCCACGCCGGTAGGGACCCAGGTAGGCCACCAGCCGGTGCAGCGCCCCCCGGGGATCCTCTGCTCTCTCCCCTCCGTGACCGTGACCACCCCTCCCCCCGGGCCCCGGCATCCCCACCATCCTGGCCGGCGACCTCCGGCCCTCGTCAGCTCTGGCCACCGGGCGCCTCCTTCCCCTCGTCCACGCCTCCCAGCTGCGAGTCGTAGATGTCCCGGTAGACCGGACTGGACTCCAGGAGCTCCTGGTGGGTCCCTGCGGCTGCGATGCGACCCTGGTCCAGGACCAGAATACGATCCGCCAGGAGGACCGTGCTGATGCGCTGGGCCACGACGAAACGGGTGGTGGTGTCCTTGGAGCTGGCCAGGAGCTGGTCCAGGGCGTCCTGGAGCCGAACCTCGGTCTCCACGTCCACGGCGCTGGTGGAGTCGTCCAGGATCAGGACCTTCGGCTTCACCAGGAGAGCCCTGGCGATGGCGATACGCTGGCGTTGCCCCCCGGAGAGGGTCACCCCCCGCTGGCCGATGACGGTATCGTAGCCCTGGGGAAGCTCCTGGATGAACTCGTGAGCCTGGGCCGCCCGGGCCGCCGCCAGGACCTCGTCGGCGGAGGCATCGGCCCGGCCGTAGCGGATGTTGTCCCGCACCGTACCCCCGAAGAGGACCGCCTCCTGGAGGGCGATCCCGATCTGAGCCCGGAGGGCGTGGAGGTCCAATTCCCGGACGTCCACCCCGTCGAAGGTGATGCGTCCCCCGGTGACATCGTAGAAGCGGGGGATCAGGTGGATGAGGGTGGACTTCCCGGACCCCGTGGCGCCCAGGACGGCCACCGTCTCCCCCGGCTCCGCCACGAACGAGACCCCCGCCAGCACGGGCTCGGCGCCATTCCCGTCGTAGCCGAAGGTGACGTTCTCGAAGGCGATGCGACCCCGGGGCGCTTGGAGCTTTCGACTTCCCTCCCCGGGGGTGACGTCCGGATCTGCATCCAGCACCTCCAGGATCCGTCCGGCGGATGCATCCGCCGCCGCCACCGGCCCCATCATCCCCGCCAACATGAGGATGGGGAAGAGGGCGAAGGAGAGGTAGTTGATGGCGGCCACCACCTCGCCCACCGTCATCCCCCCCTCGATGGCGGTCCAGCCGCCGATCCACACGGCCCCCACCACCGCCAGGTTCAGGACCAGGAACATGGCAGGAAGGAAGACGGCCAACATCTCCGTGACCTGGACGGTCTGGAGCATGAGGGCCTCGTTGGCCTCGCCGAAGCGCTCCTCCTCACGGCGTTCCCGGACGAAAGCCTTCACCACCCTGACGCCTGCCAGGTTTTCCTGGAGTACCGTGTTCAGGGTGTCCAGGCGCTCCTGCACCCCCAGAAAGAGAGGCCGGACCTTTCGGGAGAAGAGCCAGACCAGGACTACGATGACCGGGACGAAGCCCGCCATCATGAGAGCCAAGCGCCGGCTGGTCAGGACCAGGAGGATCGTGGCTCCGATCACCCAGATGGGGGCGCGGGTCAGGATCCGGAGGGACATCATCACCACCATCTGGACCATGTTGACGTCGCTGGTGGAGCGTACCAGGAGCTTTCCCGTCTGGAGGCGGTCCAGATTCCCGAAAGAGAAGCTCTGGATCCTCCGGATGAGAGCCTCCCGGAGGTCCGCCGCCACCCCCATGGCCACCCGGACGGAGAGGTAGTTGTTCGCCAGGGCCAGCGCAGCTGACGTCGCCGATGCCCCGAGCATCACCAGAGAGGTGATGATGACGACACGCAGATCCCGGGCGAGGATGCCGTGGTCGATGATCCGCTGTGTGAGGCGGGGAATGAGGAGGTCCGCCGCCACCATGGCGAAGAGAATCGAGAGAGACACGGATGCCTGGACCCGGTAGGGGACCAGGAATCCGGAGAGGCGCCTGAGGAAGCTCATGGCGAGTCCTTACCCGGCTTCCTTCATGGAGAGCCCGATGCGCCCACGGTCCAGCTCCAGGCTCACCACCCTCACCCGAACCCTCTGCCCCACCGCCACGATCTCGTTGGGGTCCCGGACGAAACGGTCGGCCAGCTGGGAGATGTGGACCAGCCCGTCCTGATGGACCCCGATGTCCACGAAGGCTCCAAACGCCACCACGTTGGTCACGACCCCCTGGAGGACCATGTCCACCTTCAGGTCCTCCGGCGTCCTGACGTCGTCCCGGAAGACCGGGGCCTCGAAGCTCTCCCGGGGGTCCCGCCCCGGGAGGCGTAGCTCGGAGAGGATGTCCTCCAGGGTGGGACGGCCCACGTCCTCCGTCACGTAACGGTCCAGGGTCGCCTCCAGGCGGTCCAGAAGGGATTCGTTCTCCACCAGCCCGGCCACATCGGTATTCAGCTCCCCCGCCATCCGGTGCACCAGCCCGTAGCGTTCCGGGTGGACGGCTGTGGCGTCCAGGGGGTGAGCGCCACCCCGGATCCGGAGGAAGCCCGCCGCCTGCTCGAAGGCCTTGGGCCCCAGCTTCGGAACGTCCAGCAACTCCTTCCGGGAGCTCAGACGGCCCCGTTCGTCCCTCAGGCGGGCGATGTTCTCCGCCAGGGCGGGGCCGATTCCCGCCACGTACCGGAGGAGGGAAGGGGAAGCGGTATTCACCTCGACCCCCACCCGGTTCACGCATCCCTCCACGACTTCGTCCAGGCGTTGGGTCAGGCGGGCTTGGTTCACGTCGTGCTGGTACTGCCCCACTCCGATGGAACGGGGATCGATCTTTACCAGCTCGGCCAGGGGATCCTGAAGACGGCGGGCAATGGACACGGCCCCCCGGAGAGACACGTCCAACTCGGGAAGCTCCTGGCCCGCCAGCTCCGAGGCCGAGTAGACAGAGGCACCAGCCTCGTTGACGGAAACCACGGCGGGGACGGCCGGGCGGGCACCGGTCTCCGTCAAAGTGGCCAGGGTCTCCCGCACCGCCTGCTCCGTCTCCCGGGAGGCGGTCCCGTTCCCCACGGCAATGAGCTCGGGGCGATGCTTCCCCACCAGCTCCGCGATCCCCTTCCGGAAGCGCTCCTCCTGGTGCAGGGGGAGAACTGCCGTGTCCACGACCACCCCCGTCGGGGAGACCATGGCCACCTTCACCCCCGTCCGGAACCCCGGGTCGAGCCCCAGCACCGGGCGCTCCCCTGCGGGGGCCTGGAGAAGGAGGTTTTCCAGGTTTGTGCCGAAGATCCGAATCGCCTCTTCGTCGGCTCCCTCCTTCAACTCCCCCTTGAGCTCCGTTTCCATGGCGGGCTGGAGGAGGCGCTTCCAGGCGTCGGCGGCCACCGCCGCCATCTGCCTCCGGGCCGGGCGTTGGGCCACGACCCTCCCCTCGACCCACCTCGGCAGCTCCTCGGGCGCCTCCACGCCCCACGCCAGGATCCCCTCCGCCTCACCCCGGCGGAGCGCCAGGATTCGATGGGACTGGACCCTCCGCAGGGGCTCCGAGTGCTGGAAATAGTCCCGGAACCGCCGGGCCTCGGGAAGGTCCTTCTTTCCCCTGAGTACCCGGGCGTAGAGGTTCCCTCCCTTCCGGCAGGCGTCCCGGACGTGTCCCCGGATCCCGGCGTCCTCGGAGACCCGCTCCGCGAGGATGTCCCGGGCGCCCTGGAGGGCGGCGTCCGCGTCCGGAACCTCCTCCAGGATCTCGGCGGGTGAAGTCCTCTCGCCGGTGGGTGCACCGTCCGACGCTCCGGCGGCGGCCTTCAGGCGCTGCACGAACGCCTCCGCCTCCCTCTTCGCACCGGAGTCGTCGACTTTCCCCCCCCAGATGGCATCGGCCAGGGGCTCCAGACCCCGCTCCCGGGCCGTGGTGGCCCGGGTCCTCCGCCTGGGGCGGAATGGGAGGTAGAGATCCTCCAGGGCCTGCTTCGTCACCGCGTTCCGGATCTGCCGGGCCAACTCCGTGGACAGGGCACCCTGTTCCTCCACCGACTCCAGGATGAACGCCCGTCGCGACTCCAGCTCCGTGAGATACACGGCCCGATCCCGGAGGTCCCGGATCTGAACCTCGTCCAGGCCCCCTGTGACTTCCTTCCGGTATCGAGCGATGAAGGGCAGGGTGGCGCCTTCGGCAAAGAGGCCGAGGGCCGCCGCCACCTGGTTGGGAGCCAGGCTCAACTCTGCGGCGACCTGCTGTGCGACGGACGAGTCGGAGAAACGCATCCCTCAGTATAACCCGGAGGGATGCCGTGTCTGAAGGTGCCCGGACCGGGTGGGTGCCGAGACACGCCCGTGGCTGTGAACAGGGCCCGGGCCGGACCCCACTTCGTACCGGTGCCGAGGGTGGTGGGGGAGCGTCCCGGCAGACCCCATCTCCAAGCACAATCCGGTCCCTGTGGGGTATCGGGTGGACTGTCAACCCATGGTGCCATGAGGAGTGTGGCGAGCCATGCCGCCCCAAACCGGAATGACGTGGATCCTCCCGAGGAGGGCTCTCCGGGCAACGTCCCTGGTAGCCGTTGTCGCCGCCTGCAGTTGCTCCTGGGGGGCTTCCTCGCAGGACCCCCAGACACGCGTCCACCCCGTCTCGGAGGTCCACCAGCCTCCCCGGTTGCTCGTCTGCTCCGCCTACAGGCCTCCGGCCTGGGACGAGGCGTACACGAACGCCGTGCAGGTGGAGTTCGTCGTGACCGCCACCGGTGCGGTGACCGACGCCAAGGTGGTGGAGGAGGGAGCGGTGACCTCGTCATCGGGTCACCTGGGCGAGGCTCTGGTGATGGCCCGGAGTTGCACTTTCTCTCCGGCCCACCAATGGGGAATGCCGGTGGCGGTGCGCATGACGATGTGGTTCGTCTGGTAGGACGAGCCCCCCGTCTTCCGCCTCCTCGCTGGGACCGGGAGAGCCCATACCGCCCTGCTCCGCGGTGCCCTCGAGGGGAGCCCGGTACGAATCCGTGCAAATCGGTGAATGGCAATACAGTTCACAGTCAGACGGGAGAGCTGTCGATGGAGTCTTGTCCATGAGGGTGTGTATCGTTGGCGCTTCTGGAAAGCTCGGAAAATACATGATCCGGCATGCCCTGGACCGAGAGTTCGAGGTCGTGGGTGTCTGCCGAGCCCAGAGCGTTGAAAAGCTCAAGGAGTTCGAGGGTCGCATCACCGTAATACCCGGGCGAACCAACGATCCCGACGTGATCAAACGGGCGGTCGCGGGATGCGACGGGGTTCTTACGGTGCTGGTTCCGTGGGGTGTCGACGGGTACTCGTCCGGCACGGCTCAGGCTGTCCTGGACCACGCCGAGCCCGATGCTCGCCTCATCTTCTCGGCCGGGTGGCACATCACTCGGGACGGAAGAGACAGGTACTCGTGGAAGCTGAAGTGGCTGGTGCCCCTCATTGGCTGGTTTGCACGGCTGGCTCGGATTGTCGACGTCAGTGACCAGGTGGAGGCTTGTCGCCGGATCTTTTCCAGCGACAGGCGATGGACGGTCGTTCGCGGGAGTGACCTCGAAGAAGGCGAGAGCCAGGGGCTTCCCGTGTGGAGTCGGCACGTTGGGGACCCTGTTCTCGAGAGCAACCTGACGCGACGAGTCGATTTTGCTCTGTTCATGGTCCACGCTTTGACGGATGAGGATCTGGTGCAGGAAGCTCCGGCCATAT
>JASFRP010000139.1:0-7508 GCA_050114895.1 Gemmatimonadota bacterium | reverse complement strand
TGGAGACGGAGGTGAAATTCCCCACCAGGTCCAGCGGGATGCCGTCCGCGACGCTCACCGAGGTCACAGCGGGGATCTCTTCCAGGGCGCCCTTGACTCCGTCCAGGAACGGCTCCGCCACGTCCTGGGTCTCGTATCCCTCCTGGTGAACGTCCATGCCCACGGTGAGGAGTCCCCGGGGCTCGAACCCGAAGTCCCTCTCCTCCATGACACCCAGAGCCCGAAGAAACATGCCGGAGGTCACCAGGAGAACCAGGGTGATCCCGGCCTGGGCCGACGCGGCGACCCGGTGAATCCTCCCCACGCGCCGCCCCCCACCCCCCGAGTCATCCTTCAGGGATGACACGAGCTCCGGCCGGCTGAAGCGGAGGGCGGGCAAGAGCCCGACGACGACGGTCACGGCAAAGGTCAGGATCAGGGCGAACCGTAGGACCGAGCCCTCCACCCCGAACGTCATGGGCGGCATCCCGGGGACCAGCGCGTACGCCACCCCCAGACCCCAGATTCCCAGGAAGAGACCCAGGCCGCCACCGGCGCCGGCGAGGACCAGCGCTTCCATCATGAGAAGCCGGGCCAACCGTGCCCTTCCGGAGCCCAGCGCCGCGCGGACCGCCAGCTCCCGCTCCCGAGACACGCTCCGGGCCAGCACCATCCCGGTCACGTTCCCGCAAATGATGAGGAGCACCAGGGTCATGAGGCCGAAGAGCATGGAGACGGCCACCATGGCGGCCGCCCTCCCCTGTGCCGGCACCGGGCCGAAGGAATGTGCCCGGGCTCCACGCTTCTCGTTCGTCTCCGGATGGAGCTCGGCCAGCCGGCCGAACACCGTGGCAAGCGCGGCGTTGGTCTCCTCCACCGTGGCGCCCTCCCGCAGCCGGCCCACGACCCGGAGCCAGAGGGGAGCCCGATCCCTCGTCCAGGAATCCGTCCCCGCGACCCATGGATCCTGCGTGAGAGGAAGCCAGACCTCGGGCTCCTCTCCCTGAACACGGTGTCCCCTGAACTCCGGCGGCGCGACGCCCACCACCGTGTAGGGTGATCGGTTGAGCGTGAGGGACCGACCGACGATCCGGGGGTCTCCGCCCAGGCGGTCCATCCAGAATCCGTAACTCACCACCGCTACCGGATGCTGGCCCGGACCGACGTCTTCGTCGGGAAGGAAGGCCCGTCCCCGGCGCGGAACGACGCCCAGCACCCGGAAGTAGTTGGAGGAGACGTACATCAGGCGGACTCGCTCGCCGCCTCCGGCAGTGTTCAGCGTGCCGGACCGGTCCTTCCACCCCGCCCATTCCTCAACCGGCGTCTCGGCCTCCCTCAGGTCCTGGAAGTCCGGATAGGAGACGGCCTCCAGCTCCCCACCCGAACCGTTCTTGGTGAGAAGCTCCACCACCCGCTCCGGCTCCGGAACCCCCGGCACCGGCTTCAACCAGGTCTGGTGGAAGAGTGAGAAGACGCCCGTGAAGACGCCTACTCCCAGAGCCAGCGAGAGGACGGCTACCGCGGTGAACCCCTTCGTCCGAGCCAACCCTCTCATGGCAAATCGAAGGTCCTGGAGGAGCAGGTCCAGCCAGAGGCCGGGGGACGTCCGGCGGGCATCCACCGATTTGCCGCCCCGGCCCCCGAGCTCAGGGCCTCCGGGCTCGGACACGCCGCGTCCCCATCCCCCTCGAGCCCTGCGCCTTGCCACCGCCGAGGCCGCGTGCCTTCCCCTTTCCAGCAGGCCGCCCCACATGACGTCCCATACCGCCGCGACCCAGAGAGCGAACCGATCCAGGGAAGAACGTCCCAGGTCGTTCATCCGGTCCCGGTGGAAAGCCCGGATCTCCTCCCCGTACAGGCCCCGGAAGGGCTCCGGGAGAAAAAGAAACGTGGCTTCGTAGAGGCGGGCCGGGATCCGGTACCATCCATCGTGATCCTGGAACATCCCTCACCCCTCCCCCGACCGGGTCGGAAGAAGGCGGTGCCGCCTGGCAGAGATCACCAGCGCCTCCAACCGCTCCGCCTCGGCTCGGGCCACGAGACGACCAAAAGGCGTGATGGAGAAGAGACGCCGCTGGTCCCCCTCCCGCTCCTCTGCCTCCGATATCATCCCCTTCTCCGCCATGTCCCTGAGGCGTCGGTACAGGTTCGTCGGGAAGATCTTCCCCAGCCCCGTGTCCCTCCCTTCGATTTCCTTGGCAATCCCGTATCCGTGCAGATCCCCCTCCATCAGGACCAGCAGGACCTGCAGCTCCAGGGGGTGCATGGGGATGTGCCCAAGGGGATCGTCGACCGGTGCTCTCTTCATGGTGCCCCTTACCGTGACTCCGGCGTGACAATTATCATCCTGATAATATAGGACGAGGGAGACCGCCCGGTTGTTTCACGGCGGGTTCCAGGCCCTCCAGTCGGCGAAAGCTGAAACCAAACCCATACTCCTTCCGAAAGGACTTCAGGCAGTTCGCAAACCAGGTTACCAATGCACCAACGACCCCCCCGCAGGGGCACGGTCCGCCATGAGACGCAACGCTGTCCTGACGGTTCTGCTCGTCCTTCCCTCGAGCCTCCTTCCCCGGGTTCTCCATTCGCAGGAGATCCTCACCCCCCTGAGGATCGACACGCCCCCGGTCATCGACGGCCGTTTGGACGAGGCACTCTGGGCTGAAGCGCCCTTCGTAACCGACTTCAGGACGTACGCCCCCGACTTCGGCAAGGTCATGCTGGGGGAGACCCGGGCCTACATGGCCTACGACGCCGCGAACCTCTACTTCGCGTTCCGATCCCTGGACCCGGAGCCCGGTCAGATCAAGGCGTCCATGGCGGACCGGGACAACATCCGGCGGGACGACTGGATCGCCATCAACCTGGACTCCTTCAATGACCAGCAAGCGCTGTACGCCTTCTACGTGAACCCGTTGGGGATCCAGGGCGACACCCGGTATGCCGGGGGCCAGGAGGATCCCAACGTGGATCTGGTGTGGTTCAGCGGAGGCCAGATGGATGAGACCGGGTATACCGTGGAGATCCAGATCCCCCTGAAGAGCATCCGCTTCGCCCAGGGGGACACGGTGAGCATGGGAGTGATCTTCGAGCGACACATCAGCCGGGAGCGGGAAGCCGGCACTTTTCCCCACCTCGATCCGGCACAGGGGGAGTCCTGGCTAACCCAGATGATGCCCATGCGCTATCACGGGCTGGACCGGAGCACACTGGTGGAGCTTCTCCCGGCCATCACCTACCTGAACCAGCAGGCCATCGACGAGGGCCATCTGGCCACGGAGATGGACGAAGGGTCATTCAGCCTGACGGGGAAGTACGGGATCACGTCGGACCTGATCTTCGACGGCACGTACAACCCCGATTTCAGCCAGGTGGAGGCCGATGCGGGACAGGTGGACGTGAACCTCCGCTACCAGCTGTACTTCCCCGAGAAGAGGGCGTTTTTCCGGGAAGGTGGGGAACACTTCGCCGTTGCCGCCACGCAGTCCTGGAGCCGGGATCCCGTCAACTCCATCGTCTACACCCGGACCATCGTGGACCCCATCGCCGGGGCCAAGCTCACGGGCAAGGTGAGCGAAAAGGACTTCCTGGCCTCCATCTACGCGGCCGACGAGGTCTCCACCGAGACGGGCGGGACGGAATACGCCCACGTCCCCATCCTCCGGTACAAGAGGGCCCTGAACGACGACAGCTACCTGGGGGGCATCTATGCGGGCCGGGAGATCGGCGGCCACTACAACAGGGTCGGGGGGCTCGATGGCCAATTGAGGATCACGGGGGCCAGCACCCTTGCCTATCACGCGCTGTTGTCCCGTACCAGGGAGGACGCGGAGTCCGGGACGGAGGGGGGCCGCGCGCTGGGCCTCCACTTCGTCCACAGCACCCGGGACTTCGACCTGAACCTCCTGGCGAAGGACGTGTCCCAGGGATTCCGCTCCGAGACCGGATTCGTGTGGCGAACGGGGCTGTACCAGCTCGGAGCCCGGTTCATGCCCAAGTTCTATCCGCAGTCGGAGACCGTGCGTCGCGTGGACGTGGAGCTGGTCTCGGCACAGACCAACGATCGGGTGAGCGACCGTTGGGAGACCTACAACCACGTCAAGGTCCAGAGCTACCTGCTGGGCAGGCTCGCCCTGACGGCCACCTGGTCCTACGCCACCGAGATCTTCCTGGACGACGAGTTCGACACCGGAGGCTTCGTCGTGGCGGGCGGGGGCCAGTTCACCAACGAGCTCTACCTCACCCTCTCCTACCAGAGGTCTCAGGCCATCTTCTATTCCACCGACCCGTACCAGGGGCGCAGCACCCAGGCTAAAGCGAACCTCACCTACCAGCCCTCGGACAAGCTCAGGGGGGATCTCAACTACACCTTCGTGGACTTCCACAGGGATTCCGACGGCGAGAAGGTGTACGATTACCCCATCTACTGGGGACGTCTCACCTACCAGCTCAACCGTTACCTTTTCGTCCGGGGGATCGCGGAATACAACAACTACCGGGAGGAGCTCCTCACCGACTTCCTGGCCTCCTTCACCTACATCCCCGGCACGGTCATCCACGTCGGGTACGGATCCCTCCAGGACAGGATCCGCTGGGAGAACGGGGATTACGTCCAGGCCGACCGTTTCCTGGAAACGAAACGCCAGCTCTTCGCCAAGGTCTCCTACCTCTGGAGAATGTGAGGACGGCGGATCAGAGGCGGCGGGATCGAGCCGGCACCCTTCCCTCCCGCGGGAACCCTGGAGAGGCCGTGAGGAACAAGAGGGGAGAAGAAAACGTAAGGGGAGGGAGACCGGAGTGCCCGGCCCGGGATGAGGAGCCGGGTGTTCCGCCGGACCCGGGTCATGGAGGAGCATGAAGAGATCCCGACGGCTCAGATCCAGGCTGGTTCTTCTGCTGGCCGCGATGGCAGACCTCTTCACGCTGGGGGTCTCGCCACTGGGAAGGAGTCCGTCGTCGGCTTCCCTGGACGCGGCCCTGGCGGCCCAGGCTCAGGTGACCGAGGAATGGCTCGCCATGGACGGGGTGGTAGGGACCGCCGTGGGGTTGGGAAGACCCGGGCAGGCCGTTCTCACGGTCTACGTGACGGGGCTGGGTGTCGCGACCCTGCCCCAGACCGTGGCCGAGGTGCCGGTGCGGCTGGAGGTGACCGGACCCTTCATGAGCTTCGAGGACTCCCCACCGGACCCCAAGGCCGGGTTTCCCAGACCCGTACCCATCGGTGTGAGCACCGGGCATCCGGGGATCACGGCGGGCACCATCGGGGCGCGGGTGACCGATGGGACGAACGTCTTCGCCCTCAGCAACAACCACGTCCTGGCCGCCAGCAACGGGGGGCGAGCCGGGGACAACATGCTTCAGCCCGGGGTCGCGGACGGGGGTGTGGATCCGGACGATGCCCTGGGCACTCTCTACGACTTCGAACCGATACTCTTCTGCGGGGACATCGCCTGCCCGGCGAACCGGATCGATGCCGCCCTGGGGCTGACCACCACGGACAACCTGGGCACGGCGACGCCCACCAACGGCTACGGGAGCCCCCGATCCGAGACGGTTGAGGCCACGCTGGGCATGCGGGTGCAGAAGTACGGGAGGACCACCGGGCACACCGTGGGCCGGATCACCGGGATCAACGCGACCCTCGACGTGAACTACCGGGGAGGTATCGCCCGCTTCACCGGCCAGATCGTGATCTCCGGGGACGGGTTCAGCACCGGAGGGGATTCCGGCTCCCTCATCGTCACCAAGGCGCTCCTCTACGCCGACCGCCGGCCCGTCGGCCTCCTCTTCGCCGGGAGCGCCACCAACACCATCGCCAACCCCATCGATCTGGTCCTGGACCGGTTCGGTGTGACCATCGACGGAGGCTGATCGTGGACCGGAAGCTGGAAAGGGCCCATCAGAGGCTCACGGACCGGGTCATGGGTCGGCCCGGGGTCAGCGGCACCGCCATCGGGGAGCGGGGTGGGAAACCCTGCCTGAAGGTCTACGTCTCCGACACCGGAGCGAAGAAAACGATTCCACGGAGCCAGGACGGCTTCCCGGTGGTGGTGGAAGTGAGCGGCCGGTTCAAGGCGCTCTGAACCGTCTCGTCCGACGGCTCCGGTCCGGGCCGTCACGCCTCAAAAAGCTTGTAGCAGTGGGTGCAGACTCCTGGAAGCCCTTGGCTCCCCCGGGTTCCCCGCCAGATGCGGTTGCGGAAGGCACGGCGGAAGGCACGGGCCGCGGGGGAGCGCCAGATCTCCTCCAGAGAGGCCTCCTGAAGGCTCCCGAATGTGAGGGTCTCCTGCGGCACTGAAGCGTTCTGGAACCGGTGTGTCATTCCCCCTGCACCCGTCAGACCCACGTTCGTCATGACGCAGGGCGATACCAGGCCGGATGCGGAGACGAAGCAGCTTCGAAGGACGTTCTCGGGGCAGGCGGGAAGCGCTTCCGCGGCGCTCCACTCGTAGACGTGGAAGGCCATTCCCTCGCCCCCTGCTCCTCTGCCGGCCCGGGATCGTGCGTCGTGGATCGTGTCCCTGGCCCGGGGCCAGAGATCGGACCGCGTCAGGATCGACTGCTCCTCCATTTCCGGGTCCAGGACCAGGCTGAGCTGACTTACCACCATCTGGCTGGCGCCCCAGTGTCGACTCAAGGACACGGCGTCCGGAAGCTCCTCCAGGTTGTCTGCCAGGAGGAGAAAGGCCACGTGAAGCCGGGGACGGTCCAGGCCGGCCTTCTCTCTGGCCTCTCTCAGCGCCCGGAGGTTCTCGTCCAGAACCGACAGGGGGCACCCCTCTCGGAAACGGTCGTGGGTTCCGGGAGTGGCTCCGGCCAGACTCACTCCGACGATCTCTACCGGGCTCTCCAGGAGGGCCTTGCGGTTCAGATCGTCCAGGAGGACCCCGTTGGTCGTGAACCCAACCCGGGCGCCCACTTCTGCCGCCTGCCGGGCCATGGACCAGAACTCAGGATGGAGGAGGGGTTCCCCCCATCCCTGCAGGTAGACCAGATCCGCCGCCGAAAGATGTGGAAGGAGCCGGGCGAAGGTCCCCGGGGCCATGAGACCTCCCCGTCGCTGGCCACCAACGCGAGAAACGGGACAATACCGGCACCGGCCGGTGCAACGGGCCGAAACCTCCACCTGAATCCAATCCAGGTGGAAGGGCTCCAACCGTTCCCACATCCTTCCGACGGTCTCGGTCAGCATCTTTCGTCACCGGGCTCTCGGCTCGAGAGCCATCTGTCCGTTCCCTACTCACAAGGAGAAGGTGCACCTGGCTCTCCGAAGGGGGTCGGGTCCGAACCTACCACACCGCGAAGCGGGCGGTTTGCGGCCCTCTCCTCAACCTCTCCTACTCGCTCTTTCTGTCCTCCGCGAGGGTCTTGGCCATGTATTCGATCTGGTCCTCCGTGATCCTCTTCACGGAGGCCCGCATCATGACGTTCCAGTACTCGATCTCCCAGTCGGCCTTGGGCGAGCCGATGTTCCTTCCGCGCGTCGGCTCCGTCGAGTCGATCACCGTGCTCCCATCCGGCCGGAGAAT
>JASFRP010000138.1:0-7527 GCA_050114895.1 Gemmatimonadota bacterium | reverse complement strand
TTCTCGACCTCACGCCGGAAAGCTTCCATGGTCTCGGAGGCTTCTTTGCCCCGCTCCTCGTAGATTGCAGCCCTCCGATTCGATACGTCCTCCGCATCCAGGGCCTGGGGGATGGCCCTCTTCAGGTCCGGGATCAGGGCATCGAGTCTCGCCCGCAGGAGCTCACCCTGGCCCGGAGGCAGCTGAAGCACCACCGGGTGGCGGGGGGCCTTGAAGTTGAACCCATAGCACCAGGCCGCAGGTGTGGGCTCCTTCTCTGCCCTGGCCTCCAGGGCTCTACTGATGAAGGTCCGCCGACCGGACCCGGCGTGCCCCAGGGCGAAGATGTTGTACCCCTTCGACGCAACGGATACGCCGAAGGCCAGGGCCTTCATGGCCTCCTCCTGGCCCAGAGCTCCGGACAGAGGCTCGATCTCTTTCGTCGTTTTGAAACCCAGAGACTCGGGTTCGCAAATCCGGTGAAGCTGGTTGGGCGCCAGTTCCATGGACTCTGCCATATTCGCCTTCCTTGAAGTCTTTGCCTTTGGCCCTGATGGCAGCAGCGCGACGGCCCCAGGGCTGTGGCCATTTAACGAACCGGATACTCCCGACTCAAAGAAAGTAGGACACGGAACAAGAAACCGCCTCCCCATTCCGGGAGTGCCTTGGGCGGCCGGGGACGAGAGGGTCGGGTCAGATCCGGGATGGGGGGGTGGATCTCTTTTCGGGGGAGGAGGAATTGAGATGAGATACGCGAGCAGAACATCCTGTTGTGGTGCCGGACCTGGAGGGTTTCTGGCGTTGGTGTTGGCCCTGTTCGTTCTGGGTTGCGAGGAGGCTCCGGCTGGACCCGATAGCGCTTCGGAGGACATCGAGATCCTGGCCGCCATGGAGGTGGCCATTCAGGACGAGTACAAGGCCGAGCTGGTGTACCTCCAGGTCATGGAGGACTTCGGGAGCGTACCTCCGTTCTCAAACATCGTTTTCGCCGAGGAGCGCCATTCCGAGGCACTGGCGCGGCTCTTCCAGGCCCGGGGGGTGGACGTCCCCGAGAGCAAATGGGATCCCAGCCAGATCCCCTCTTTCTCGAGTCTTTCTGAGGCCTGCAGAGCGGGCGTAACCGCCGAAATCGAAAATGCGGAGATCTACCAGGGGTATCTCGACCTCGACCTGCCAGCCGATGTCAGACAAGTGTTCGAGAGCAACCAGGCCGCCTCGTTGGAGAGACACCTCCCCGCTTTCGAGCGATGCTCTTGACCTTCCGAGGAGCGTGCACGGGGGTGCCTGCGGGCCCAGGTTGTCTCGCCTCTAGAATAGCCTGGCATCGTTGGGCTAGATCTGGACCAGGAGCCGGCCACGGCGTCCTCGGCGATCCGGGGGCATAGAAGAAGAGTCCCGGCAGCGGGGTCCGCCGCTACCGGGACCCCAATCGGGGCGGCCGGATTCGAACCGGCGACCCCCTGCTCCCAAAGCAGGTGCGCTACCGGACTGCGCCACGCCCCGTGAATCAGACCTCAAGATAATTCAGAGAGATCCTTCTCGTGTACCCCTCTACACTCCCTCTTCCCTCCCCTGGCATTCGGGACAGGGGCAGAGGCCCCTGAGAGTCTCAAACGAAAAGAAGCCGGTATCGTGGCCGTCGCTCCAGACGAACTGCAGAGCATAGCGGCCAACGTAGTGAATCGCAGTGGGGTAGATGCCCTCCGGGACCATGGAAGGGAGGAGCGTTCGCTGGCCGGTCATCTCGTCGACGCAGCCGGCACAGGGGCAGTTCAGCCTCAGATACCGTGGCTCGAAGACCGAGACATGGCCGTCCAGCCACCGGATCTCCAGCGCTTTCCCGTCAGCGGTAGGCCCGATATGGGTCGGAGTCTCTCTCTCCTTCTTCATCCCTTCTCCTTCAGGAAGACGCCGAGGGCCCGGAATGCCCTGCCCCGATGGCTTCGTTCGTTCTTTTCCTCCGGGCTGAGCTCGGCGAAGCTCCGCCCGGAGTTCTCGTCCAGGATGATGGGGTCGTACCCGAATCCGCCCCCTCCCCTGGGTTCGGTCAGGACCTTGCCGGGAGCCTCCCCCCGAAAGGTGCGAATCTCTCCAGAGCCCGAGACCAGGGCCGCCACGCAAACATAGCGAGCCCCCCTGTCCGGGGGCGCCATGCCTTCGAGAAGGTGCAGAAGGTAGGCGTTGTTGGCCCGGTCCCTGGCCTCACCCTCCAGCCCCTCCCCCGGAGCAAAGCGCTTGGTCCTCACTCCGGGTCGCCCATTCAGGGCCTCCACCTCCAGGCCCGAGTCGTCCGCCACGGTGGGCAGACCCGTCTTCTCAGAGAAGAACGCGGCCTTCGAGGCTGCGTTCTCCTCGAACGTCTCGTGGGGCTCCAGCGCTTCCTCAGCCGGGTCGTACCTCACCTCGGCGTCATCGAGATCCAGGATCTCCAGATGGGGCACGTCAGCCAGGATCCGGCGGATCTCCGCCATCTTGTGCCTGCTCCGGGTGGCTATGACCAGACGCACCTCACTCCTCCAGCGCAGATTTCTGGGCTGAGACCAGGGTCCGGATGCCATCCAACCCCAGATCCAGGATCTCCGTGAGCTCTTCCCTGGAGAACGGAGCCCCTTCGGCCGTACCCTGAACCTCAACCAGCCTTCCACCTTCGGTGGCCACCAGGTTCATGTCCACCTGGGCTCGGAAGTCTTCGTGATAATCCAGATCCAGGATCGGGACGCCCTCGTGGATCCCGGCGCTGACGGCGGCCACCATCTCCCGCATGGGGTTCCGAGGCAGCTCCGCCTCCGAGACCAAGTGATGACAGGCCAACCAGAGGGCGACGGACGCCCCGGTAATGGAGGCCGTCCGTGTCCCCCCGTCCGCCTGGAGCACGTCGCAGTCCAGGTAGATGGTTCGCGGCCCCAACGCTGTCAGGTCCGTGACCGAGCGCAGGGATCGTCCGATGAGACGCTGGATCTCCTGAGTCCGCCCCCTGGGACCGCTGCGTTCCCGGGGACTCCGGGTGTGCGTGGACCGGGGTAGCATCCCGTACTCTGCGGTGACCCACCCCTTCCCCGAGGCAGCTCTCCAGTCGGGGAGCGAATCCTCCACCGAGGCCGCGCAAAGGACCCTGGTGTTCCCCATGGAGATGAGGCAGGAACCCTCCGCGTACGGAACCGGATGGAGCTCGAGCTTCACCGGTCGGAGATCCACCGGGCTTCGTCCATCGTGTCGGGTCTTCATGGAGAGTCCTGGATCCGGTTGATGAGGTCAGAGGTGGACCTTCCCTCGAGATACGGAATGACGTGGACTCTCCCGCCAGCCGCTTCGACCTCCTTCCTGCCGACGATCTGCTCCGGGGAGTAGTCTCCGCCCTTCACCAGCACGTCCGGAAGGAGCGCCGCCAGGAGCTCTCTCGGCGTGTCTTCGTGAAACAACGTCACCGCTGTGACCGACTCGAGGGCAGCAACCACCAGGGCCCGGTCCCCTTGCGGCTGGACGGGGCGCCCAGGTCCCTTCAGCCGCTCCACCGACGAGTCGGCGTTGACGCCCACCACCAGGGCGTCACCAAGGCACCGAGCCAGATGGAGGTACTCGACGTGACCGCGGTGGAGGATGTCGAAGCACCCGTTGGTGAAGACGAGGCGATGGTCTCGGGGACGGCCGAAACGCGCCAGGAAATCCTCCCTGGAGAGGACCTTCTTGGAGGGGGAACGCGGAGAGTTCATCACGAAAGCCTCAACGTCGGGGCCGGATCCGGATTGCAGGGGGCGGAGCCTTCCCACGGGCCTCCCCCGCGGGCCCCGGCCCCCGAGCCTACGGAACGGAAGCCCGTCCCCCGAGGGACGAGGCCACCATCGCGCAGTCTCCTACAAAAAGTAAAAGAGAAGATACGCACCAAGGAGTATGGTCACCCAGATGACCATGAAGCCGGTGGGGTAATGCCGGGACAAGCCGCTCGTTGGACTCAGGACCCGTCCGGCCCTCCGAAGCGATGCACCCACCCCTCGGAGGAACAGGCGCCGGAGGCCTCCATCCACCACGGCCACCACCGTTCCCACCCCCCCCACCACCCGGGGTGCGAGCCACCGGTAGACCCAGTCGGAATCCAGGTTCACCGATCGCTTCTCCGGTGGATACCACCCCGTCCGCATCATCCAGAACACGCCCAGGGAAGAAAAGAGGAGGAGTTGGAGCTGAGTCACCACATGCGTCGTGTCGTAAGGCACATACTCCACCGCATAGGGCAAGAGAGGGTAGACCGTCCACTGGGGAAAGACCCCGATGGCGATGCAGAGGACCGCCGCGATCCCCATGGCGAGGAGCATGTTGGGGGGCGCCTCCCTGGTCCTGATCCCCGAGTCATGGGCGAAGAAGGAGAAGAACGGAATCTTGATCCCGGCGTGCTCCACGACACCCGCAGACGCGAAGAGAAGGAGCAACCACACCCACCCGTGCCCTCCCTCGAGGGCCGCCGCCATCACCATGGATTTGCTGACGAAGCCACTAAAGAGCGGCAACGCGGAGATGGACGCGGCACCCACCATGGAAAAGGTGGCCGTGAGAGGCATGGACTTGTAGAGCCCTCCCAGGTCGGTGCCGTTGATCTTCCCGGTCCGGTAGAGCACGGCCCCCATGGACATCATCAGAAGACCTTTGAAGATGACGTCGTTGAAGGCGTGCGCCACCGCACCATTGACGGATAGGGCCGTGCCCAATCCGATCCCCGTCACCATGAACCCGATCTGGTTGATCATCGAGTAGGAGAGGACCCGCCTGAGGTCGTTCTCGATGACCGCATAGAAGATGGGGAACACCGTCATGGTGACTCCCACCCACACGAGGAGCTCCGCACCGGGAAACGCCCGGGCGAGGGCGTAGACGGCCACCTTCGTGGTGAAAGCCGAGAGGAACACCGTCCCGGTGGGGGTCGCCTCGGGGTAGGCGTCCACCAGCCAGTTGTGCAGGAGGGGGAACCCGGCCTTGATGCCGAAGGAAAGGAGGATCAGCCAGGAGGCGATTCCTCCGAGACCCATGTACTCGAATGCGATGCTCCCGGTCTGGTGGACGTGGACTACCGCCCCCGCCAGGAGAAGGACCCCACTCACGACGTTCACCACCAGGTACCGGATCCCCGATGTCAGGGACCGGCGAGACCCGCGAGCCCAGACCAGGAACACCGAGCTCAGGGCCAGAATCTCCCAGAAGACGAAGAGGGTGATGAAGTCGCCGGCGAAGACCGCTCCCAGGGCACTCCCTGCATAGAGGAGTCCCGCGGTGTGCTGAAGGGAGGCGCCTTCCTCCTTCTTCAGGTGGATCGCGAAGAGAAAGGCCAGGAACGAGGCCAGGTGAAAGAGGTACCCGAACAGGAGGCTCAGCTTATCGACCCTCATCAGGGTCAGCCTGTACCCCATGACGGTGATCTGGCCATAGGAGCCCGGCTCCAGGCCCAGGAGACTCAGACCGCCCAGGAGTGGCACCAGGAGGAGGATGCCCCCCCGCACCCGACCTCGGAGGAAGGGGGTCAGGAGGGCGGCCCCGAAGAAGAGGACGAAGGGCGGGAGCTCAGTCGGACTCATAGTAGTCCTCGTCCCGCATCACGAGCCTTCGCAGGCCCTTCGCCGCCTGCACCAATACTACGATGCCCACCGCCCCGAAGAGGCCGTAGAACCCCCAGACGTGTTCCCACGAATGGTAGGCGTGCCGGTGGAAGAAGAAGTCCGCCGCCAGGACGGCACACCCCAGGACCGTGAGGGCCCAGAGGAGCCGATCGACGTTCTCCTGCCGATCCAGGAAGCGCTCCTTCTCGCCTTCGGGCTTCATCGCGACCCGCTCCTTGATGCTCAGCTACCCACCACCAGCTCCATGAGCCGGTAAAAGGGTTCCGGATATAGAAATAGACCGACGGTGGCCAGGGAGGTCACCCCCATGGCAATGAGGCTCGGAACAGGCGCTTCGTGGACTCCCTCGTGCTCCAGGGGTGTCTCCGGCTTCCCGAAGAACGCCTTGACGGGGATCTCCAGGAGATAGACCAGGGTGAGGAGGGAGCTGATCATGAGGACCGCCAGAAGACCGATCTGTCCTGCCTCCAGGGTCCCCAGACCCAGGAACCACTTGCTCCACACCCCGCCGGCCGGAGGGAGACCGATGATGCTGAGGGCACCCACGAAGAAGGCCCCGAAGGTGAAGGGCATGGTTCGGCCCAATCCCTTCATCTGGCTGATCTCGGTCTTGTGCGCCGCCACCATGATGGCTCCCGCCCCGAAGAAGAGGGTGATCTTCCCGAAGGCGTGCATGACGATGTGCATGCCCCCCCCGATGATGCCCCACCGATTGGCCAGGAGAGCCCCCAGGACGATATACGACAGCTGGCTGATGGTGGAGTAGGCCAGGCGCGCCTTCAAGTTGTCCTTGGTGAAGGCCACCAGGGAGGCCAGGATGATGGTGGCGGCTGCGACCCAGAGAAGGAGATCCGCCGCGCCCGTTCCGGAGATGAGCTCCGGCCCGAAGATGAAGACGGAGACCTTCAGGATGGTGAACACGCCGGCCTTCACCACCGCCACCGCGTGGAGCAGGGCCGAGACCGGCGTCGGAGCCACCATGGCAGCCGGAAGCCAACGGTGGAACGGCATGACGGCTGCCTTCCCGACCCCGAACACGAAGAGGGCCAGAAGGACGGGAACCGCCCCCACCGAGATGTGCCCGTCCAGCACCCCCCCTGCCCGGAAGTCCAGCGTCCCCGCCAGGGCGTAGACCCAGATGATTCCCAGAAGCTGAAGGCCCACTGACGTGCTCAGGAGGATCCCCAGGTACACCCTCCCCGCCTTCCGGGCCTTCTCCGTCTGGTGGTGGGTCACCAGTGGGAAGGTGCAGAGGGTCAGGATCTCGTAGAACAGGAAGAGGGTGAGGAGGTTGCCCGAGAACGCCACACCCATGGTCGCGGAGATGGCCACCGCGAAAAAGACGTAGAACCGGGTCTGGTTCTTCTCGTGATGTCCCCGCATGTAGCCGATGGAGTACAGGGAGGTCACGATCCAGAGGAAGGACGCCACGAGGCTGAAGAGATACCCCAGTGGCTCCACTTCCAGCACGAAGGGGATTCCCGGGATCGGCGTAGCCAGAGTGAAATGGGGTCTTCCCCCCGCCATGATCTCGGGCCACAGCGAGAGCACGACTCCGAACAGGATGGCACCCGTGGCAAGCGTGGCCCCTTCCCGGAGGTTCGGCCGGCTTCTGAACAAGCCGATGAAGAAAGTGCCGAAGAGGGGGATGAGGACCGCCAGGAGGGCGGTGGTTCCCCCGGAGGAGGGGTCGTGGAAGGGGACCTGGAGAAAGCTCACGAGCCCACCCCCAGAAGGAGTTCCGCGGCACGAGTGGCGATGCCCGCTGTCAGCGTCGCATTGAGGCCGAAGTAGAGGTTCGCCGCCACCAGGGCCCAGATGGGTACGAGGAGCGAGAGAGGGGCCTCTCTCACTTCAAACTCCCCGACGTACTCCTGAAAATAGGCCGCTTCGACCACCCGCCAGATGTACACCACTGCCAGAAGGGAGCCCACGAGGACCAGGA
>JASFRP010000137.1:0-7589 GCA_050114895.1 Gemmatimonadota bacterium | reverse complement strand
CTTCTCTTTACAAGCCGAACCGGAGTGCCTTTCTTGTTGGCGAAACCAGAGGAAAGAGACCACCCCGAAAGGCTGAGCGGTGAATCCCAGGACAGTTTCGAAACGGGATCGCCAGGGCGCGATTCTCGAGATTATCCGCAACCATCGGGTAACCTCCCAGATGGAGCTCCGGGATTTCCTGAGGGACGAGGAGATCGAGGTAACCCAAGCGACCCTTTCCAGGGACCTGAAAGAGCTGCGCCTGGTGAAGATCCCAGGAGCCGGCGGGCGGGGGCATTACATACTCCCGGAGGAGTGGGAGCATACTCCCCCCCTGGAGACGCTGCTGCCCACTCTCTTCCTGTCGGCGGAGGGAACCGGGAACCTCCTGGTGATCAGGACCATGACCGGGGGCGCTCAGGCGGTGGCCACGGGGATCGATTGGGAGGAGTGGCCTGAGGTCCTGGGGACCATCGCGGGAGACGACACGATCCTCCTCATCCTGAGGGAGGAGGCCCAGGTCCCGTCGATCCGGGATCGGATCCTGGACATCGCGGGAGAAGGGTAGAGTCCCGACTCGAACATTGACAAGATACGCTGATTATGCATCTTTATGCAGCAAGGGCGGTGTGGGACGAGCCGCCGAGAGAGTGTGGGGTGGGGAAAGCAGGGCACCGGAGGGCGCTACGCGCCCGCTAACACACCTTGGCGGGAGGTGTTACCGGACCCTGACTTCCCCGCCCCCTTTTCTTTGTTCATATCCTTCCTCCCCCGTCGTGGGGTGAAGAGACAGACGCTTGGCGCCGAAGAGCCTTCGGCAAGGCGGGAGTGGTCGATGTCATCAGATACGGGGGATTCGAGCGGGGGCGGGGGTGCACTCTGGGGAGGCAGGTTCAGGGGAGAAATGGCTCCCGCCATGACCCCCTTGAATCGGAGCCTCGGAGTGGACCTTCGGCTCTGGCCACAGGACGTTCGGGGTAGTCAGGCCTGGGCGATGGGCCTGGCTCGCGCCGGCGTTCTCACCGACGAGGAGGGCCGGCGCCTGGCGGGAGGGCTCGAGGCGGTGGCGAGTCGCCTGGCGGGTGGTGGATTCGAGAACGCCGACGAAGAGGACGTCCACACCCTGGTGGAGCGCCTCCTGGGGGAGGAGGTGGGGCCACTGGCGGGGAAGCTCCACACCGGGCGGTCCCGGAACGACCAGGTGGCCACCGACTTCCGCCTCTGGGGGCTTGGAGCCTGCAGGGCTTTGGAGGACGAGCTGCAGGGGATCCAGAAGGCACTCCTGGAGCTGGCCGAAAGGGGGCTGGATCTCCTGATATCCGGATATACACATCTCCAACAGGCCCAGCCCATCCGTGCGGCGCACTGGGCCCTTTCCCACTTCTGGCCACTGAGGAGAGACCGGGACCGGATTCGCCGCGTCTGGGAAGAGGCCGCTGTCCTGCCCCTCGGCTCCGGGGCCCTGGCGGGGTGTCCGTTTCCCGTGGACCGAGAGTGGCTACGCGACACCCTCGGCTTCGACGCGGTCTCAGAGAACAGCCTGGATGCCGTCTCGGACCGGGATTGGGCGGCCAGCCTGGCCTTCGCAGGGGCCCTGATGGGCGTGCATCTCTCCAGGCTGGGGGAGGATCTGGTCCTGTTCTCGTCCCGAGAGTTCGGGATCCTTCGTCTCTCCGATGGATTCAGCACCGGCTCCAGCCTGATGCCGCAGAAGCGAAATCCCGATGTCGCCGAGCTGGTGAGGGGAAAGACGGGCCGACTGGTGGGGAACCTCACGGCCCTCCTCACCCTCCTGAAGGGTCTCCCCACGGGGTACAACAGAGACCTTCAGGAAGACAAGGCGCTACTCTTCGACACGGTGGATACCATCCTGATGGTGCTGCCCGCCGTTGCCGGAGCCATCGGGGAGGCGGAGTTCTCCGGGGGAACCGGAACGGGTCGTCATGAGACGGAGCTCCTGGCCACGGATTTGGCCGACTACCTGGTGAGGAAGGGTGTTCCGTTCCGGGAGAGCCACGAGATCGTGGGCCGAGCCGTCCGTGAGGCGGAAGACTCGGGGGTGGCCCTCGGGGATCTGACCCTGGATATCTATCGCGCCCTCCACCCGGCCTTTGACCAGGATGTGCTCGAGGTATTCTCCTGGGAAAGCTCGGTGGAGGCCAGAGCCGCCCCTGGGGGTACCGCCAGAAAGGCAGTGCAGGCACAGTTGGCGGGGGCCCGGGCGGCTCTGGAGGGCTGATCCGGGCTAACCCAGCTGACGCCCCGCAGCCACGGCAAAGGGTTTCAGCCCTTCCATGAGCTCACGGAACTCGGGATAGCTCAGCGTCTGTTCGCCGTCCGAGAGGGCGTTCTCCGGATCAGGGTGGACCTCCACCAGAAGCCCGTCGGCGCCTGCCGCCACTGCTGCGTAGGAGAGGGCGTGTACCAGATCCCGACGGCCCGCTCCATGGCTCGGGTCGGCGATGACCGGGAGGTGGGTCTCCTTCTTCAGGAGGGGAATCGCTGCCAGGTCGAATGTGTTTCGGGTGGCCGTCTCGAAGGTCCTGATTCCCCGTTCACAGAGCATGACGCTCATGTTCCCCTGGCTCATGACGTACTCGGCAGCCAGGAGAAGGTCCTTCACGGTTGCCGACATCCCCCTCTTGAGGAGCACGGGCCGGTGGGTCCGCCCCACCTCCGTGAGGAGAGGGAAGTTCTGCATGTTCCTGGCCCCGATCTGGAGCGCATCCGCGTACTCCGCCACCAACTCCACCTGGCGGGTGTCCATGACCTCCGTCACCACCGGGAGTCCCACCACCTCCCTGACCTCCGCCAAGATCTCCAACCCCTCCTTTCCGAGCCCTCTGAAGGAGTAGGGAGAGGTCCTGGGCTTGAACGCCCCTCCCCTCAAGCCCCTGGCGCCCCGGGAGGCGATGAAGCTGGCGATGTCCTCTGTGTTCTCGCGGCTCTCCACCGAGCAGGGGCCCGCGATGACCACCACTTCGGCCCCGCCCACTTCCACGCCTCCGAACGGGATGCGGGTGTAGTCGGCCGTGAATTCCCGTGCCGCGAGCTTGTACGGCTTCATGACGGGGTGCACGGTCTCGACTCCGGGGATGGAGAGGAGCGGTACCTCCTGAAGGCGGGCCTCGTCACCGATGCACCCGATGACGACCCGGGTCTCTCCTCGGGAGATGTGGGTCCTGAACCCCAGGGACTCGACACGTTCCCGGATGTGGTCGATCTCGCTCTCCGTAACGCCTCTTCGAGTCACGATGATCACGGGTCTCTCCTTGTTTGGGCCTCCCTCGCGGGTCCAGGTCCCGGGAACGAAAAACGGCCCCCGATTCTTCGGGAGCCTGGGAGGGTAGCGGGTCTGTTCCTGGCTTCTCTATCGAGTTGACCGCATCTCCCCCCGCCGGGCTCCAGGCCAGGCGTAATAGCCGAAATACCGGCAAAAAATCGGGGCAGTACGGTGCACGCACGACATGGAACCGCAAGCTGTGTCCGGTGGCATGGCCTGTCAAGGCCGACACTGGCAGCCCTCCCCAGGGGGGCCTAGATTCCCCGTCGGAAAACCCCTTCCGAGGGCCAGTGGACCGCGTGCAAGGAGGAGAGGCTTGACCCTCGATGGGCCGGCCGAGAGGGGTAAGGAGGCTGCAGGAATTCGAGCCGCGGAGGCGATCCGGCCCGGCATGGTCCTGGGGCTGGGCACCGGCAGCACGGTGGCGTACTTCCTGGTCGCCCTCGGACGACGCTTCGCCGACGGTGAGCTGCCGGGGATCGTGGGGGTCCCGACCTCCCTGGCCACCGAGTCCGCGGTGCGGGAGCTTGGAATCCCCCTCAGGACGCTGGAAGAGGTGGGGACGCTGGACCTGACCGTGGATGGAGCCGATGAGGTTGCCCCGAACCTGGACCTCATCAAAGGCCTCGGTGGCGCCCTTCTTCGGGAAAAGATGGTCGCCCAGGCCTCTCGCCGGCTCCTCGTCATCGTGGATGAGCGGAAGGTCGTACCGAGGTTGGGAACTCGCTCGCCTCTCCCCGTGGAGGTCACGCAGTTCGGGTGGAGGAGCCACCTGCCCTATCTTGAGGGATTGGGGGCGAAACCGAGGCTGAGGGAGGAGTCTCCGGGGCATCCCTTCCGGACCGACAACGGGAACTTCCTCCTGGACTGCCGGTTTCCCGAAGGGATCGCCAATCCCCGGGCCCTGGACAAGGACCTCGCGTCCAGAGCAGGGATTTTGGAATCGGGCCTGTTCCTCGGCCTGGCCCAGGAGGTCCTGGTGGGGGGTTCCGAAGGAGTGAAGACCCTGAGCTTGCCCTGATCCTATCGAGACTGAGAGACCAGATCTTGACCCTTTTAGCGCCATCGATCCTTTCAGCGGACTTCGGGCGCCTGGCGCAGGAAGTCCAGGCCGTGGAGGCGGCCGGAGCGGATTGGATCCACGTCGATGTGATGGACGGGCACTACGTGCCCAACATCACGGTAGGTCCCCTGGTGGCAAGGGCGGTCCGGACGGCATGCGACCTCCCCATGGACGTGCACCTCATGATAGAGAAGCCGGAGCGCTATCTGGGTGCCTTCGTGGACGCCGGGGCCCACCGGATCACCGTACACCAGGAGACCTGTCCCCATCTCCACCGCACCCTGCAGGAGATACGCGAGCTCGGGGCCTTGCCGGGGGTGGCGCTGAATCCCTCCACTCCCGTCGAGGTCCTCCGGGATGTCATCAGGGAGTTGGAGATGGTGCTGGTCATGACCGTGAACCCGGGCTTCGGTGGACAGCACTACATCTCCCATTCCACCCGCAAGTTGAGGAGGATGGCGGAGTTGCTGGAGGAGGAAGGACGGGGGGACGTTCCCATCCAGGTGGATGGGGGAGTGGACACGACGACGGCGCCGGAGGTGGTTGGCGCCGGGGCCACGGTCCTGGTTGCGGGGTCCGCGGTCTTTGGACACCCGGGTGGACCCGGTGCCGGAGTGCTGGCGTTGAGGGCATCTCTCGGGGAGAAGGGGTAGGGATGCCGGAGGCGGCGGATGCCCCTGCCATCGACATCCGGGCCCTGGATCGCTTGAGGAAATGGGGGGGCGAGAATCTGCCTCCGAAGATGATCCAGATCTTCCTCGACCATTCCTCCGAGCGATTGGAGCAGATCACGGACGGCGTAGCCCGACAGGACCCCCGACGAGCCGAATTGGGCGCCCATTCCCTGAAATCAAGCGCCGGGAATGTAGGAGCGTCCCGGCTCCAGACCCTCTGCCAGGACGCGGAGAGGCTGGCGGAGGATGAAGACATGTCGGCCCTGGCGGGCCTCCTCCCCGAGCTGGACCGGGCGTATTCGACGGCCCGGAAGGAGCTCGAGAAGATCCTCGAAGGGATGAGGAGATGAAACCGAAGATTGCCGTTGTGGAGGATAATCCGGACAACCGCCTCCTCGTCCAGGCCCTCCTGGAGGAGTTCTACGAGATCTCCGAGTTCGAAACGGGAAGGGAGGCGGTGGAAGGTCTTCTGGCGGATCCGCCGGATCTCGTGCTTCTGGACATCTCTCTCCCGGAAATGGACGGGACGGAGCTGTTGAGGTGGATCCGGACCCAGGATACGCTGGACAGGGTCCCGGTGGTGGCCCTCACCGCCCACGCCATGGCCGGCGACCGGGAGAAGTACCTCGGGCAGGGGTTTGACGACTACCTGACAAAGCCCATCATCGACGAGAACCTTCTGCTGGAGTGCATCGCCCGGTGGCTGAACCGCGGAAGCTGATCCATGATGAGGAGCCGTCCTCCCATCGACCTCCGCCCTACCTCCGGGGGATGGAGCCCGGTACCCTGACCTTCCTGAAAGCAGACAAGTCGATCCAGAGAGCCTCTCTCTACTTCTTCATCTTCGTCGTCCTTCTGGTGGCTGCTTTCGGCCCCGTGCCGCCTCCGGACGTCCCCAACGAGGGGCTTCACGACATCCTGGAGTCTCTCGCCACGCTCCTGGCATTCGTGGTGGGCTCTCTGGCCCTCGTTCGCTTCTATAGCAAGAAGACGGGGACCTTTCTCTTCCTGGGCACGGGCTTTCTGGGGTCGGCGGCTCTGGACGTCTTCCACGTCCTGGAATCCATGGGGGCGGCTGGAGATCGGTCTCCGGTGGCGGCAAGGGATCTGTCCGCCTGGAGCTTCACGGCCTCGGGGACCTACTTGGCGACCTTTCTCCTGGTGAGTTGGCTGGCGTGGAGGCGAGAGACCAGAGATGAGATCCGGGAGCAGGCGAGGGAGGTCCCCGTGTACCTCACGGCGGTCTTCCTGGCGGTGGTGGTGCTTGCCTCCCTTCTCCTCCTTCCCACAACAGTGGCGTTCTATCCGGAGGCGACCCTCCGGCAGCCCGCCGAGCTCTTCCCGGCCCTGATTCTCCTCCTGGCCCTGGTGGGTTACCTGGAGAAGGGTCAGTGGAGGTACGACGCCTTCGAGCACTGGCTGACCATGGCCCTGGTGATCGGGTTCATGGCGCATGGGGCTTTCATGCCTTTCGCGGCCCATTTCTACGACGCCGATTTCCTCATCGCCCACGTCCTCAAGGTGCTGAGCTACGTGTGTGTGCTGGTGGGACTCATGGCCAGCGTCTACGTCACGTTTCGACGTGAGGAGGAAACGGTCACCGCCGCACAGTCGGCCAACACCGCGCTGGCACGGGAGATCGACGTCCGCAGGCGGGCGGAACGGGTGCTTCAGGAGAGTGAGGAGCGACTCCAGGATTTCCTGGAGAACGCCCACGACCTGATCCAGAGTGTCTCGCCGGAGGGCGACCTGCTCTACGTGAATCGAGCCTGGCGGGAGGTATTGGGGTACTCCCCGGAGGAAGTGAAACACCTGAACTTCTTCGAGACCCTCCACCCGGCCTGTCGAAAGCGGTGCGAGGCCGAGTTCGGGGCCCTGCTGCGGGGTGAGCCTCTGCCTTCGGTAGAAGTGGATTTCCTCACCTCGGGTGGCCAGGTGGTGCGATGCTCCGGGAGCGCCAATCCCCGTCTCAAGGACGGGAAGCCCGTGGCGGTCCGGAGCATTCTTCGGGACATGACCTCCCAGATGGAGACCCGGCGCGAGCTGGAGGCGTTCCGGGCGAACCTCCAGGCGCTGGTGGAGAACACCGGGGACGCCATCTGGTCGGTGGACCGCTCTCTCCGCCTGATCACCTTCAACACGGCCTTTTCCATGGCCATGGAGGCCCGGACGGGCCGGGAGCCCGGGGTCCAGGACCTGACGGAGGAGGTCTTCCCCCCCGAGGACGCCATCTGGTACCGGGAGATGTACCAGCGGTGCCTGAAGGGAGCCGCCTTTTCAGAGCTTCGGGACGAGGAGATCGGGGGACAGGTCAGAAGCCTCGAGCTCTTCTTCAACCCCATCCGGGAGGCCATGGGCATCACCGGTGTGGCCGTCTTCGGGAAGGACGTCACGGCCCGGCGTCGCACGCAGGAGGCCCTCCGGATGGCGAAGGAGGAAGCCGAGAGGGCGAATATGGCGAAGAGCCAGTTCCTGGCGAACATGAGCCATGAGCTCCGGACACCCCTGAACTCGGTGATCGGCTTCACCAACATCCTGCTGAAGAACCGAGGCGGTCGCTTCGGGGACCAGGATCTCACCTTCCTGGAGC
>JASFRP010000136.1:0-7641 GCA_050114895.1 Gemmatimonadota bacterium | reverse complement strand
CACCTCCAGGACCGAGCGGAGAGCCTTCTTGTATGGCGCCGGGTCCACGATCTGGGAGCCAATGTGGACGTCGATTCCCACAGGGATGAGGTGGGGTCTCGTGGCCGCCCACCGGTAAAGACCGACGGCCACCGGCACGGGTACACCGAACTTCGTATCCGCGTGGCCTGTCCGGGTGTACTCGTGGGGCGTGGGGGAGTGGATGTCGGGGTTTACCCGGACGCCGAAGCGTGCACGGCCGTCTCGTTCCCGGGCCAGCTCCTCGAGGCGGTGTAGCTCCCCCGTGGTCTCCACGTTGAAGGCGTAGATTCCCGCGTCCAGTCCGGCCTTCAGCTCGTCGTCGGTCTTTCCGACACCCGCGAACACGATCTTCCCAGGCTCGATCCCGGCCTTCAGTGCCCGGAAGAGCTCGCCCCCGCTCACGATGTCCGCGCCGGTCCCGAGGGCCGCTAAACGGTTCAGAATCGCCAGGTTCCCGTTGGCCTTCACGGAGTAGGCCAGGAGGAGATCCGTTCCCCGGAAGGCTCCCTGGAAGGTCCGGACGCGCCGGCGGATGAAGTCGAAATCGTAGAGGTAGAGGGGGGTACCGAACCGACCGGCCAGCTCCCGTACCTCGAACCGGCCGCAGGAGAGCTGCCCGTCGATCCTGGGGAAGGGCTTCTCACGCTCGGTCATGATCGTCCCCGGGGGTTGAGGGGGGCATCCGGGACCCTGGCGGTGCCGCCGGTCCCCACCGCCCCGGCATTCCTCAATAGGCTTTGGCCCAAACCACTTCCATGGCCGCGGTGTCCCCACTCACGCACTTCGTCGGCGGGGTATCGGAGCGAAACTCCGGGTCAGGGATGTTGCGGATCGTGGCCTTGGTCTGCTCCTTGACCATCTGCTCCACCGCCGGGTCCCCGTTCCACCCCGTGTATACAAACCCACCCTGGCCGTCCATGATCTCCTTCAACTGCGCCAGATCCGTCACGCCCCTGTAGGAATTCGCCTCGCGCCGACGGATCGCCGCCTGGAGGAGAGCAGACTGAAACGCGTCCAGCCGCCCGGGCATCTCGGCGAGGAGCTGGGTTTCGGGGAGGAATTCCTTCCGCTGCTCTCCCTCGAATGTGACCCGCCGAACCAGAACCGCCTGCTCCTTCGCCAGGTCCTTGGGACCGATCTCCACCCGAAAGGGCACACCCTTGCGCTCCCACTCCCAGAACTTGGCCCCGGGCGTGAGATGGTCCCGGGTGTCGACCTTCACCCGTACTCCCAGGTCCTTGAGCCGGCCCGCCATCTGATCCGCCTTCTCCCGCACCCCGACCCCCTCCTCTTCTTTTCGCCAGATTGGCACGATCACGACCTGGGTGGGGGCCAGCCGGGGAGGAACGACGATTCCTACGTCGTCTCCGTGGGTCATGACCATGCCCCCCACCATGCGGGTGCTGACCCCCCATGAGGTGTTCCAGGCATACTCCTCCTGTCCCGCTTCGGACTGGAACTTCAGGTCGAACTGCCTGGAGAAGTTCTGACCCAGAAAGTGGGAGGTCCCGGCCTGAAGGGCCTTGTTGTCCTGCATGAGCGCTTCGCAGGCGTGGCTCCGGACGGCCCCGGCGAACTTCTCCGACTCGGTCTTGAGCCCCGTCACCGGTGGCATGGCGACGTACTCCTCCATGAAGGTCCGGTAGACACCCAACATCTGGCGGGCCTCGGCTTCCGCCTCTTCCTTGGTGGCGTGGGCCGTGTGGCCCTCCTGCCAGAGAAACTCGGCAGTCCTCAGGAAGAGACGCGTACGGAGCTCCCACCGCATGACGTTCCCCCACTGATTCATGAGGATGGGGAGGTCCCGATAGCTCTGAACCCACTTGGCGTACATGTGGTAGATGATCGTCTCCGACGTCGGGCGGATCACCAGGGGCTCCTCCAGCTCCTTCCCACCGGCCCGGGTCACAACTGCCAGCTCCGGGGCGAACCCTTCGACGTGCTCCTTTTCCCTTTCGATGAAGCTCTGGGGAATCAGGAGGGGGAAATACGCGTTCTCATGGCCCGTGTCCCGGAACATCCCGTCCAGAGCACGCTGCATGTTCTCCCAGATGCCATAGCCCCAGGGTCGGATGACCATGCTCCCCCTGACCGGGGAGTAGTCCGCCAGCTCCGCCTCCAGCACCACCTCGTTGTACCAGGCGCTGAAGTCGTCCCCCCGTGGGGTCAGCCCTCTATTATCAGCCATGTGGGTCTTTCGGTTCGGATTTCACGCCGTGGTCCCGCCGACTCCTCCCTCGACGAAGCTCACGAAGATAAACACTCCCCCCAGGTACGATGAAGAGGAGGAGGGATGTCAAACCCCAGGTAAGGCGGAATGGGAAGGATGCGGCAGTGCTCAGGATCCACGCCACCAGGGCGCCACCCGCAAGAGCCAGGAGAAGGGCGAGAAGCAGAATCAGGTACTCGAGGACGTTGAGCCGCCAGAGGGCCCGACGCATGGTCTCCCGGGCGAGCCTGGCACGTTCCTCTTCGGCCCGTGCATTTCCGTCGTCAACTCTCTTCGCCACCGAGTCCCACTCCGGCCTTCAGCTCCTCCAGTGCCACTTCATTCTCCCTCCCCGACGCCATCTCCCGCACGACGCCCACGCCCCGCTCCACCTCCGACGGGCCCAGAATCACCACCCACCGAGCCCCCTCCGAGGCCGCTGCGGAAAACTGCTTCTTCACGGACTGAGGTCGAAGAGTGTAGAGGACGGTGCGCCCCTTCTCCCGGTGGGCTCGGGCCATCTCCAGGGCGAGGGGCCTTAGCTCCGGCAGGATGGTGACGAGGAAGAGATCCGCCCGTCGGTCCGTCGGGGGAAGGAGGCCTCGTGCCGCCAGCAGCTCGGTCAGGACCACGTCTCCCATCCCAAACCCGACGGCGGGGAGGGGTTCGCCTCCAACGAGCTCCAGGAGCCGGTCGTACCGACCTCCTCCGCAAATGGCTCGAAACTCCCCCGTTCGATCGAAGAGCTCGAAGACGATGCCGGTGTAGTAGGCCAATCCCCTGACGATTCTCAGATCGAACTCGACAAAGTCCAGGATTCCAAGGCTCTCGAGGATTCTGCTGTATTCCGCCAACTCCTCGAGGATCTCCGCCACCTCGGGGTTCGCCCCATGAGCTTCCTTTATCCCATCGAGCCCCTGACCACGAAAGAGAGTGAGCACTTCACTCGCCGCACCGGCAGTCAACCCGCACTCCTTCTGCAGTCGCTCCAAGCTCCGGGCGGAGTCCTCCCGTTCCAGCTTGTCGATGATGGCGAACGCGGCCAGGAGCTTCCCCTCCCCAACGCCGAGTCCTCTCAAGAGAGCTGCCAGGAGCCGGCGGTCCGAGACCCGAGCCCTGAAATCCTCCGCCTTGAGACCCAGATCCCGGAGGGCATCGACGGCGACGGCGAGGACCTCAGCGTCCGCTCCTACGCCCGCCTCTCCCACGATGTCCACGTTCCACTGGAAGTGTTCTCTGAGCCTACCCTTCTGCTGCCGCTCGTATCGGAACAGCTGGGGTATGGTGAACCAGCGTATGGGCTTGGGCAGAGCTCGACTCAGGTCCCCGAGGATCCGGGCGAGAGAGGGGGTCATCTCGGGCCGGAGGGTGACCTCCCGCCCACCCTTGTCCCGGAAGTTATACAACTGCCCGACGATCTCATCCCCACTCTTCTCCGTGTACAGCTCCAGAGCTTCAAGTGGGGGGCCGTCATACTCCTGAAAGCCATACCGCCCGGAGGCTCGACGCCAGCTATCGAAGATATGAGAGCGAATCCGAAGATCCCCGGGGGGGAAGTCCCGAAACCCAGGAACCCTTGAGAATACCTTGTCTTTTGCCATGGCGGCGAATCTAGGCCCGGTGGTGCAGGAGGGGAACCCCCGGAACGTCCTAATCCTCTCCGTAGGGAAGGATCCCCAGGAGGTTCAGAGCATCCCCCACGGTGTGGTGGGAGCCAGTCACGAGCACCGTGCCCTCCCCGGCCACCCTCCTGGCTACGGTGGTCGCCTCGGAGAAGTCCGGGAGGATATGGAGATTCGGCCTCGCTTCCACGGCGCCCGCGGCTTCCAGGGGATCCCAGCGGCGCCCGGGGGGAACCGTGGGAGGCTGGGTCAGGACGGCCTCCCGCGTCATCTGGAAGAGGGGAGGGAGCATGGACCGCCAGTTCTTGTCTCCCTGGATTCCCACCAGGAGGACGAGGGGTTCCGGAAGGCCCAGCTGGGGGAGACTCGCGGCCAGGGCCCGAATGCCTGCGACATTGTGGGCGACGTCGAACACCCACGTGCCTCCAGGCCGCGTCTCGATCTGCAGCCTTCCAGGCCATCGCACTTCCGCGATCCCCTCCATCACCGCCTCCCGATCCGGTCGGAGCTCGGGGTGGACGAGCTCCAGCGATCGGACCGACAACGCCACGTTCTCCGCCTGGTGCGCCCCGGGAAGGGGAGCAATCAGGGGCAGGTCTCCCCAGGCCTCCGTCGAGAGGGTGAATGCGTTTCCTCGGGGAGCCACTTCAAGATGGTGGATCACACGGGCCGGGTCGAAAGGATGGAAGGGGGCTCCTACTTCCCGTGCTCGGTCCTCAAAGATCCTAAGGAGCCCCGGATCGGTTTCCGCCGTCACCAACGGCACGCCCTCTTTGATGATCCCGGCCTTCTCCCGAGCGATTTCCTCCAGGGTCTCTCCCAGATACTCGTGGTGATCCAGAGACACGTTGGTGATAGCCGCGATTTGGGGCCGGATCACGTTGGTGGAATCCAGTCGGCCTCCCAGGCCCACCTCCACCAGCGCCACGTCCACCCTGGACCGGGCAAATAGATGAAATGCCAGCACCGTTGCAGCCTCGAAGAAGGTCAGGCCGAACCCGGCCAGACGCCCCCGGATCTCCTCCCCCGTCTCCAGAAGCTGCGGGAGAGAGACGGGCCGCCCATCGACCTGGAACCGCTCCCTGAAGGAACAGAGGTGCGGAGAGGTGTAGAGCCCCACCCGCCTGCCCGAGTGCCTGAGGACGCTGGCCATGACGGCAGCCACGGATCCCTTTCCGTTGGTGCCTCCCACATGGATGGTTGGGAAACGCTCGTGCGGCCGACCCAGGAGCTGAAGTGCTTCCTCCGTTCGCCCGAGGCCCCAATCCACCCCCGCGGAAAGGGGTGGGAGGACGCGATCCAGTGGGACGTCTCCCCCCCATTGGAGGACGGTCGGAGTCTGGTGGGCGAAGTGGGTATCCGGAGGGACCTTCACTGCGCGGTTTCCCAACCGGCCCACAGATGGCGGAGAAGGAGCGCCACTTGGGCCTTCATCTCCCGCCGGTCCACGACGCGATCCAGCATCCCGTGCTCCAATAGGAACTCGGATCGCTGAAACCCCTCTGGAAGCTCCTGCTTGATCGTCTCTTCGATCACACGAGGCCCCGCGAAACCGATGAGCGCTCCGGGCTCTCCCAGGTTCACGTCGCCAAGCATGGCGAAGGATGCGGTGGTGCCGCCGGTGGTGGGATCCGTCAGGATGGAGATATAGGGAATCCCAGCCTCGTGGAGCCGAGCCAGGACCGCCGAGGTCTTTGCCAGCTGCATCAGAGAGTAGATGCCTTCCTGCATTCGGGCGCCGCCCGAAGCGCTGACCAGAACGAGAGGCCGCCGCGACTCCAGGGCCCAGCGGGCAATGCGGGCCATCTTCTCCCCCACTACCGAGCCCATGGATCCGCCCAGGAACTCGAAATCCATCACTCCCACGCATACTGGGATCCCCTCGATCTCACCCTCACCCACGATCACACCGTCCCCGGGGCCGATCTTCTCCTCTGCGGCCTTCAGACGGGACACGTAGGGTTTCAGGTCTGCGAAGTCGAGAGGATCGATGCTCCGAAGCTCCTCTTCCCTTTCGATGAAGGTCACGGGGTCGAGAAGGAGGGCCAGATACTCCTCTGGGGGAATCCGGAAATGGTGGCCGCATTCGGGGCAAACCATGAGATTCTGTGCGAGGCGCTCCCGGTAGAGGATTTCCCCACACCCCTTGCACTTTTGAAAGACATCCCCGGGCAAGTCCCGCTTGTCCGTGGATTTCAGAGGTTGCTTTGGCTTCCGGAACCAGGCCATCGAGTGCCCTTTCTGGTGCAGTCTCGTGAGGGCGGAGGCCCGACGCCACAGCGACGTGGCCACTCAAGGCCCCCGTCAACCTCCTCCCCCCCCCGAGCCCCTTCCTGTCACTCCTCCCTGGCGACTCGCACAGCCAGCGCCAAGGCGACCCACGACATGAGGAGGAAGGATCCCCCGTAGCTCACAAACGGAAGCGGGATGCCCGTGATTGGAACCACTCCAATGGTCATCCCGATGTTCACGAAGATATGCGTGATCCAGGCTCCGAAGATACCGAAGATTACAAGACCGGCAAAGGGATCGTCGGCATCGGTGGCCAGTCGAACGAGTCGAAGGAGAACGTAGGAGAATGCTGCGATCACAAGGAATGTCCCCAGGAAACCGAACTCTTCTCCAACCACGCTGAAGATGAAGTCGGTGTGCTGCTCCGGGAGGAAGTCCAGGCGTTTCTGAGTCCCGTGCGTGAACCCTTTTCCCAAAAGCCACCCGCTTCCTATGGCGACCTTGGACTGAATCAGGTGCCACCCGGCTCCCCGTGGATCGACGGTCGAGTCGAGGAAGACGAGAAGGCGATTCCGCTGGTATTCCGCCAGGGACCGCCAGAGGGGGAGGGCAATCGTACCGGCGGCAAGGTTGGCCAGCACCACCCCGACGGACTCCACCAGGTAGAGCCGGTAGCGGTAGAAGAAGAGGGACAGGGTGAGGGCCACGATGTATGCCGACCATACCCCGGTGTCATAGCTCAGCACCAACCCCAGCCCCGGGCTGGCAAGGAGCACGAGAATCGGGACGGGGGTCCCTCCCCAGTAGAGGGCAGCGAAGAGGATCCCCACGAATGCCAGCGCCGTGCCCAGGTCTGGCTGCAGGATCACAAGAGCCAGAGGCAGCCCCACTACTCCCACGGGTGCGATGAGCTCCCGGAGCGTCTGAAGTCCCTCCTTGTTCAGGGCGAGGAGGCGGGCCAGGGCCAGGATCGTGGCGATCTTGGCAAGCTCGGCGGGTTGGAAGCGAAACCCGGCAACGGAGATCCAGCTCTTCACCCCGCTGGCGGTGCCGGCCCCGGTCCCTATCACCAGCGTCGATGCCAGGAGGATGGTGGCTCCAACGTAAGCCGGAAGTGCAGCCCACTCGATCCACCGTGCCGGGACCCTGGACAGGGCCCCAAAGGCGACAAGTGCCAGAGCAAGCCATACTGCCTGTCGCATCCAGATGTTCTGGGTGACGGGGCTGGGATCGTTCAGGACCCCGGCGGAGTAGATCATGGCCACCCCGAAAAGAGAGAGGGCCAGGACGCCCAGAAAGAGGGGCGGGTCCCCCATCCAGTCTCGTATCCGGCGTATCACCGCCGTCTCCCTCCGTCCCCAATCCGCCTCCCGTTGACCGTCATCGTCTCGTTCCCCCTGAATCGCCGGACCGCTCCCGCCCCGGAGCCAGGGCCCAACGAGGAATCCGTCCCGCCGCATAGTGCTCGTTGAGGGTCTGGACGCTGTCAAAGGGAATCCCGTGCTTCTTCCGAAGGTAGAAATCGGCTGCTTTCGCCACTATGGGCGCGGCCACCCG
>JASFRP010000135.1:0-7653 GCA_050114895.1 Gemmatimonadota bacterium | reverse complement strand
CTGGCCAGGAGGATCTCTCCAGGTGGGCGCCCTACCGTTTCCAGGACCGCCGCCAGAGCCTCGGCCATGATGGCCACTCCCGTCAGGTCGTCGGCAACCCCCCAACCGTAAATCCGGCCGTTCTCCACCTCCCCGCCGAAGGGATCATGCTCCCAACCGGCCAGAGAGGGCTCTGTCATGGGCTCTCCATCCGGATGACCGAAGAAGAGAAGGCTCTTTCCGTCACCGGTGCCCGGAAGTCGCCCCACCACACTGATCCGCTCCGTCCGGTCGATGGACTCCTCGGCGGCGAACTCGAGATCGGAGCTGAGCTGGATGGGGACCAGACGATGGGTCTCCACCTCCATCCCCAGTTCCCGGAAGCGTTCGGCCACCAGCCCTTGGACCGCCTCCTCCCCCTGCTGCTGGGCTTGGACCAGCCTCTGGAGGAAGGCGAGGTGGCCTTCCCGGTCTTCTTCAATAGCCTGGAAGACCGCCCGTTCCTGAGCCGGGTCCTGAGCCAGGACCGTCGCCGGCCCCAGGGGGAAAAGGGTGAAGATCCAGGTAATGATCAGCCGGGCCCCACGGGGCTTTCTCGTTCCGTGCATACAGCTCCCTAGTGTCGGTGAATGTCAATTCCACGGAACAGAATACGGGTAGACGAGGGGCGCTGCCACGATGCCGACGACCGGGGAGCCCTGGGGCCGGCCTTCAGTCCCCCTTGAGAACCTCTACCGGATCCATCTCTTCTCGAATCCCCCGAAAGGCGGCGGCCAGGACTCACCACGGAGGAGCGAGAGCGGCTCAAGGCTCTGGAGCGGGAGGTTCGAGAGCTCCGGCCTGCCAATGAGATGCTCAGGAAGGCGTCAGCCTATTTCCCCGAGGCGGAGCTCGACCGCCGAGGGAGGTGATGGTGAGCTTCATCGACGACCATCGGGAGAGGTACAGAGTCGAGCCGATCTGCGACGTGCTGCCGATCGCTCCGTCCACCTACTATGCCCACAAGGCGATCGAGGCCGATCCGTCTCTTCGCTCACCCAGGGCCCAACGAGCCCTGGGCGTCGGATCTGACGTACGTAGCGACCTGGCGGGGCTTCGTCTACCTGGCCTTCCTGATCGATGCCTACGCCCGCAGGATCGTGAGATGGAGAGTCTCCACGTCGCTCTCAAGCGATCTGGCCCTCGATGCCCTGGAGCAGGCCATCGCTGAGCGTGAGGACGACCAGGACGGCCGCCTGATCCACCATAGCCACCACGGGGTCCAACATCTCAGCATTCGGTACACGGAGCGCCTGGCCGAGGCAGGGATCGAGCCCTCGGTGGGCAGTGTCGGCGACTCGTACGACAATGCCCTGGCCGAATCCATCATCGGCTTGTTCAAGGTGGAAGTCATCCGAAGGCTAGGGCCGTATAGGAATGTGGAAGACGTCGAGTTCGCGACCCTTGAGTGGGTCTGGTGGTTCAACTACCACCGCCTCCTGGGACCCATCGGACACGTTCCCCCCGCTGAGTATGAGAAGGCGTATTACCAGAGTCAGGAAGGACCAACCGAAGAGGTGGGACTCAAGGAAAACAGTCTTCGATAAACCCGCCAGGATTCACAATACAGCACGGCGGATCTCAGCGATGGTTGAGGGTCCAACCCGGCAACACCCGCCGACCCCTGACGCCCCTTTCTCGACCCACGCCAGGACAGCCTCCCTCCAACTGAGGGAAGACGGTGCGGAACGCCAGGACTTGGTTTCCGGATCGTACTCCTCCCCGGAGTTGGGATAGACGAAGACGGGCTTGCCCGTCACCGCCTTGGCTTCCTCGATCAGGGGCATGACAAACTCAGGCGCCACGCAATTGACTCCCACCGAAACCACCCGAGGATCAGCGTCGCAAAGACGGACGGCGTCTCTGAGTAATCCACCATCGCGAAGGTGCTGACCGTCCTTGCAGGAGAAGCTGATCCAAGCCCACTGTTCTTGGGTCTCGGCGAGAAGCCGGAGGTAGGTCTCCGCTTCCCGTTGGGCAGGGGTCGTCTCACAAACCAACAAGTCGGCCCCTGCGGAGGCCAGGGTCAACCACCGTTCCCGATGGAACTGATAGAGTTCCCGCTCAGAGATATGGTAACGGCCGGTGTACTCGGATCCATCGGCCAGGAACGCACCGAAAGGCCCGATACTCGCCGCCACCAGAGGTTCGGATCGCCCTACCCGATTGGACGGATCGGTCCAGAACAGCTCCCTGGCCTCTCGGGCCAGTTGTACCGAGAGGGCCAAGAGGGCCCGAGCGGACGCCTCATCCAATCCCCGCTTCATGAATCCCTGGATGGAAGCCTGATAGCTGGCGGTGGAAATGCAATCCGCTCCAGCCTCCAGATAGTCCAGGTGCACCTCCCGAATCATGTCTGGATCTTCCATCAGGACCCTGGCAGACCACAGTTCATCGACCAGATTGCACCCCCGGGCTTCCAGGGCCGTGGCCAACCCCCCATCGAGGACCATCACCCGCTGGTGGTCCAGGATCTGGAGGATCGGATCGGACTTGACTGAGCTCATCTTTTTCCTACGACTGGGTGTGGGTGAGGCTCCTGGGACGATCCCTCCAGGGCGACAGATGAAGACAGGGATATGAACCCCCCCGACCGGACGCCAGTGCAAAGAGTTGGCGAAGGCGTCGTGGGCGGGCTACCGTTCCGGCCAGGATCGTAGCATTTCACCCCCGAGCTCGTGGCAGCGACCGACAGGATTGCGGAGACTAAAGCCCCCTTTAACCGAGACCCACGATGACACTCGAGCCCCGTCAGTCAATCGATGTTCCCCAACTGGTCCGAGAGGCCTATGAGCGATGTAAGGACCATTTATCCCCGACACCCCTCGAGCACTCGCTGTATCTCAGTAAGGAGTTGGAGGCCGAAGTCTGGCTGAAGCTGGATTTGATGCAGCGGACGACCTCGTTCAAGTTTCGGGGCGCCCTCAACAAGATCCTCTCTCTATCCCAGGAGGAGCTCGACCAGGGCATTGTCTCGGCCTCAACTGGGAACTACGCCCTCGCCGTGGCCGAAGCGGCAAAGATCCGGGGTCACGGGGCCACAATCTACGTGGCCAAAGATATCGAGCCCTCTCGGTTGGAACTACTGCGAGCCCACGGTCTGGATGTGATCGTATTCGGCGACGTCCCCTGGGATGCCGAGAGAGAAGCCCGGAGGGTGGCAACGGCGGAAGGGAAGATCTACGTCTCCCCCTACAACGATCCTCTGGTGGTAGGTGGGCAGGGCACCTGCGGATATGAGATCTCCCGACAGCTTCCGGATGTGGAAGCGGCCTTTTTCGCATGCGGGGGAGGAGGCCTGGTCTCCGGCTCGGCCGGGTGGCTGAAATCACGGAACCCGGATGTAGAGATCTTCGCGGTCTCCCCGGAGAACTCCCCCGTGATGTACGAGTCCATCCGAGCCAACAAGATCGTGGAGATGGAAGAATTTCCGACCTTGGCTGATACCTGCGCAGGCGGGTTGGATCAAGACACCATAACCTTGGCCACTTGCCAGCGGTACGTCGATGACAGCCTGCTGGTTTCTGAGATGCAGATCGAGTCGGCCATTCGCCTCTTGTTCGAGAAGCACCGTCTGGTGGCGGAGGGTTCGGCGGCCTTGAGTGTAGCAGGCCTGCTCGACAGGAAGGAACGGGTCAGGGGCAAGAAGGTCGTGGCTGTAATCTGCGGCCGGAACATCAACCTGGAGGTCTTCAAGCGCATCATCCAGTAGGACGTGAGGGGGGCCTCTTTTCTCAATTTCTATCCCCCGGCACAAACGCCGCGTGGTGTTGGACCCCGTTTCAGCCTCGCATCATGTGTCGGACGGCTCTCGGGTCGAGTGCAAGGCGAATGCGCCGCCCTATGGATCTATGCACATGGCGATCATATCCCCACCGGGGACTGAAACGTGTCTCCCACACTGGGTCGTGGGTGGGCTTCAGGACCGTGGCGGTCCGGTACCCGGACCAGAGATTTTCCGTGGTGATTTTCGGGAACGGGTCCCTGGGGCCGAGCCGTTTCGCAGACCGGATCGTGGACCTGTATCTTGAAGACCAGTTCACCGAACCCGAGCCACCAAGAGAAGAGGAGGGCTGGGGGCGCGACCGCCCGGAGGAGACCCGCCCCAGCCCCGTGAGGCTGTCACCGTCCCAGGCCAAGGCGTTCCAGGGGATCTATTTCAGCGAAGAGCTGGATGCCCATGCCTTCCTGGATATGGTGGAGGGGCAGCTGGTCATGAGGCTGGGCATGCATACCGCCGAGGTCGTGCCCAGCGCCGAGGACGCCTTCGAATGGCGAAGAATGCCGGTGGAGTTTGAACGGGATGCGGCAGGGGATGTCACCGGGTTCGTCCTCCATCCTAACCTCCGGTTCGGCCTCCCGTTCAAGCGGATTGATGGGGGACGGTACGATGAAGGGTCTCGTACCTTCTTTCCCCTGGGGATGAGGTCCAGATGGTGGGATTCCGAAACCCAATGGAGTCGTTGTGATGCTCCCGAATTCAAGATGTCCATCCCGAAGCCGGGTCGGCCTCGTGGCCGTCCTGGTTGGCTTCTTCTTCATTCTTCCCGGAACTCTGACGGGCCGGGACGCAACCCTGCCTTCTGAATCGCCCGGAGCTCAGGTCCCGAATGAGCCGGGGGGTGTGGAGGGACCCGGGAACAGAACCGGCCGAGATGTCCCGGAGTGTGGTAGGTATCAGGAGTCGGAGCTTGTGGAGGCCCTCCGTGCCGAGATGGAGACGGTCTTCGCCGAGACTCCCGGGATGGTGGATCACACCATGACCGTCTACCGGCATGCGATGGATATCCATGAGGTCGAAGGCGGAGATCCCGAGGTCGTGGCTGCGTCGGCTCTTCTCCATGACATCGGCATTCCCCGGGCCCGGGAGGTCCATGGGTCCAGCGCCGGCCCCTTTCAGGAGATGGAAGGGCCGCCCATTTGCCGAGAGATCCTCACTCGTCTGGCTTTCTCTCCAGAGGGAATCGCCCTGGTCTGCGGCATCGTGGCCAATCATCATACGGCCCACGATTCAGATATCGTATCGACGATGGAGTTCAGGATCCTCTGGGATGCCGACTGGCTGGTGAATTTCCCTCGCAGTCACCGGGACTCCACTGGAGAAGAGAAAGAGAGGGCCATCCAGGAGATATTCCGGACGGCCAGGGGAAGGGAGATGGCTGAACAGTTCTTCCTTCACTAGCCCGAGTCTGAAGTCTACAGGTCAACCTCCATGACCATTGGATGCCCCGTCGTCGACCGCTTCCCCTCCCGGGGTTCACAGGGCGTGTGGCAGAGACCCCGGGACCCCCGAAGTCAAAACACCCAGGACAACTTCGTGAAGAGGGTTCGGTAGGAGTCTGTCCGGTCTCCGATCTGGGAGGGTCCCTGTTGATAGGCCAGCTGAGGTGAGCCGAAGGGTGGGAAGAACCGCCAGACGTAGACCAACTGGGTCGTCTCTCGCTCCAGATCGAAGCGGGGATCGGAAAAGCCCCCCGTCACGTCATACTTCGACTGGTAAAAGAGCTTGAGATGCATGTCGGTATTCACGTAATAGGTGGCCCTGACATAGTGGATCCAACTGCTTCGCCCTCGGGGGTCGGGGCTGAACCAGAGCCGGGTGAGGTCGTAGGTGGCAGTCAGCGCGTCCGTCAGCTTCAGGTTGACCCGCCCTCCAAAGCGCTCCAGGTCGCTGTCGAAGTTCCGGCCCTTCCCGTAATAGACCGAAACGGACCGCCCCGTCCGGGAGTCGAAGCTCAGATCCACCTGGTTCACAGAGTTCCGAAAGTCCTTTTCGAAGAGCCCTTCCTCTCCTGCCTTGAACTCTTCCGTGTTGGATAGCTTCACGGTCCAGTTCCGCAGGAGATTCAGGCTCAGATTGTTGCGAATCTCCCAGCTCCGAAGCGTACCGTCCTGACTCCAGAAACGGTTGTAGTTCACCGAGGGCGTGAGGTCCTGGAGACCAAAGCGGTTGATCCAGAACTGCTTCCGGATGTTGGAGTCCACCTCCCGCCGGTTGTCGTCCCGGATGAACCCGACGGGATTCATGTTTTCCTGGACATTCTCCCCGACATGAGTATAGCGAACGTGGAAATGCCCGGTCCGGGAGTCGTAGGACGGGCGGAGGAAATAGGTCCAGGCTCCATCATCAAAATTGCCATAGGACCGGACCACCTGGCTGGTCGTCCCCAGGTATTGAGAGAAGAAGAGGGTCCCCACCAGACCGATAGAGCCTTCGTTATTCCCGTTGTAGGTGCGGTTGGCCCCCATGAGGCCCACGTTGGACGCGTTGGGAAGCTCTCGGCTGACGCGGAACACCGAATAGAGGGCGTCTTTCCCGGACTCGCTGGGTGCCGTGGCCGAGGAGTCGGAAATGGTGGCCAGGGCATTGATCCGCCACGGCCCGATCTTTCCGTTGATCTTCCCGCCCCACGGAATGTCTCCCACGCGCCGGGAATAGAACTGCCGAATCCGGGTGGAGTAGTTCTCGGCCCCTTCCAGGAAGAAGGGCCGCTTTTCCGGGTACGAAAGCTCGTACCGGGTCAGGTTCACCTGCTCCACGTCGGCTTCCACGGTGGCGAAGTCCGGGTTGAAGGTCAGGTCGGCTCCCAGGTTGCTGGAGAGGCTGTACCGGAGATCCAGGCCCACCTCTCCCTTCGGCTGTTCCTCATTGGTGAAGGCGTACTGGATGTAGGGGATGACGGTGTAGTTCTTGGTAATCGCATCGGTGAGGTCCAACCCGGAGAGGCTTCCGAACTCTGCAATCCTGAACCACTCGGATGGTCCGGGAGTCCAGTGGCTCTCCTCGAGATTCCTTGGGATGAAACGAATGACGTCGAGGCCCCATCGGTTCGTTCGCCGGTCGAAACGCACCGTTTCAAATGGAATGGCAACCTCAGCCGTCCAGCCTGTCCGCGTCACCCGACCCGCCGATTTCCAGCTCCCATCCCAGGTCACGTCTCGCGTGCGACCGTTGTCGGCCCAGCGGCCGTCCTGCTGGGTTCCCAGGGAGTTGACCACGAAGAGGTAGGCGTTGTTGTCATCGTCGAAGGTGTCCAGGATGAGGGCCACGGCGTCGTCCTGCTGAACCCCTCCGTCCCTGCGAGTGATGGTTCTGGAGATCTCACCGGGACTCGAGTCTCGGGCATCGATGCCGAAGTAGATGAAGCGATCGTCGAAGAGGATTCGGACGCGGGTCTGCCGAGTAGCGGGTTCTCCACCTGCCGGTTGCAGTTGGGTCAACTCCGTCACCACGTCGGCTTCCTGCCATCCCTCCTCGTCCAGAATCCCGTCAATCTCCACCGGTTCGGCGGCTCGGACCGCCGACACCTCCTGAGCCGCCAACGGGGCGGGAACAAGGGCCCAGAGAAGCCACAGGACGGGGAGTCCCCGGGCCGGAATGAGGTTGTGCGAGCCTGAGACTCGGGATTGGTTCGAACAAGCGCACGGAAGTCTTGGCATGGGAAGGGATTGAGTCCTGAATAGGCAGGTCGCATCCCTTTCCAAAGGGACCTTCGGGTCGAGACGGATCCCGGGCAAGTTCACGAAGGGTCCGGGCCTCGGGAAGGCTCGGCCCTGCCCCGCGTTCCGAGTCTACGGAAATCAGGCCCTTCAGCCGGGGCCGGGAGGTGCGGAGGCGGCAAGGGGGCCGGACAG
>JASFRP010000134.1:0-7666 GCA_050114895.1 Gemmatimonadota bacterium | reverse complement strand
GGCCCACTCGCCACATCTGACATATTGTCATGCCGGGACTGACGGTCAGTCAGTCGTTGACGGCACCGGGAAAGAGGAGCAGTATTGGCAGGATCCTGGATCGGAGACAGCCACAATGAAGGTGTTCTTCTCCCGAACCTCCCTCGGCCTGGCCGTAGGGATCACCGTCGCGGTGGCCGGTGCCTTCGCGGCCAGCGCCTACCTCTACTCCCAACGCTACTTCGAGACCCTCCTGGACTCGGCGCGGGAGACGGCCAAGGTGAAGGGAGACCTCATGAGGGAAGCCCTCGAGCACCAGATGCTGGAGAAGGACCGGACCCTCCTGGCGGAGATGGTGAGGAGCTTCGGGCTCCAGGCCGGGTTGGAGAAGGTGTCCATCCTGGACCATCGGGGCGAGGTTCGGTATTCGAGCCAGGACGGGGAGGTGGGAACGGTCCTCTCTTCCTCGGTTCCGGCCTGCCAGACGTGCCATGACCGCCCTCCCGCGGAGCGGGAGAATACCACGGTGATGGAGTCCGCCGACGGGACCCTTCTGCGCACCGTGGTGCCCATCCGGAATCAGGAGGCGTGTCACCAGTGCCACGACCCCGCTCAGGCGGTCAACGGGATCCTCATCCTGGACAGCGACCTCACGACCCTCCGGGCGGCCATGGATCGGGACCTTCGAAGGATGGTGACCGGAGGGGGAATCATCACCCTTCTCCTCCTGGGAACCGTCGCGGGAATGGTCCAACTCCTGGTGCTCAGGCGGCTCCGGCGCTTCGAGACCACCGCCAGGCTCATCGCAAAAGGGGACCTGGAGAGGCGAGTGCCGGCGTCAGGGTCGGACACCATCTCCTGGCTGGCCAAGGAGTTCAACACCATGGCCGATTCCATGACCCGGCTCCTGGGGGAGGTGCGGCACCAGCGGGAGCGCCTGGAGACGGTCATCAACAGCATCGACGACGGGATCGTGGTTCTGGATGCCAGGAGGAACATCCTGGCGGCCAACTCGGCGTTTCTGGGGCGCACCGGTCACGTTCGGGAAGAGGTCGTGGGATGCAGCTGCGGGGACGTGGCGCCGGGGACATGCAACACGAAGGATTGTCCCACTCTGGCCTGCCTGGACTCGGGGAGAAGGCAGGTCAGGATCTGCCAGCGGCGAGACGATGACGGAAGGGTGGCTTGGGAGGAAGTCCATGCCTCTCCCATCCCCGGGCCCGACGGTGAAATCACCCAGGTGGTGGAGGTGTGGCGCGACATCTCGGAGCGACGCACGGCGGAAGCCCGGCTGGCTGAATCCCACAGGCTCGCGTCCCTGGGAATGCTCGCGTCGGGGTTCTCCCACGAGCTCAACACCCCTCTGGCGACGATCCTCACCTGCGTGGAAGGCATCCTCCGGGAATCCGGGGCCGACGGGAACGGCTCGGATCCCGCGGGCCGAATCAGGGAGAACGCCGCCATCGCCAGGGATCAGATCCTCCGGTGCCGGGGAATCACACAACACTTCCTCCGACTCTCGAGAGGGCAGTCCTCACCCGGAGACCTGGTGGACGTGAACCGTGTGGTCTCGGCGGTAACCCGCCTGGTGGAGCCCACGGCGCTGGCCAGGAGAGTAGCGGTGAGTCAGGTCCTTCCTGACACGCAGCCCCGGGTCAGAGTCGACGAGGCCGATCTCCAGCATGCCCTGGTGAACCTGCTCCTGAACGCCGTCGAAGCCAGCGAGGTGGGCGGCACGGTGGAGGTCCGTGTGCTGGCCGGATCGGCGGTCCACATCCAGGTGGAGGACCACGGGTGTGGGATCCCTCCGGAGGAGCTGGACCGGATCTTCGAGCCCTTCACCAGCCTCCGCCAGGGCGGAACGGGGCTCGGCCTCTTCCTCTCCATGGACTTCGTGCGGCGCTGGGGAGGAGAGATCAAGGTCGAGAGCGCTCCCGGAGAGGGCTCTCGTTTCGAGATCCTCCTCCCGGCCCTGGAAGATTCTCCCGCCCAGGAGGTCTCCCCGTGACGGAGGCCCCCACCCTCCTCCTGGTGGACGACGATGCCACCTTCCGTCGGGTCATGGGAGGCGAGCTGGAGCGCCTCGGGTTCATCCTTCTCACCGCCGAGTCCGGTGAAGAGGCCATCCGCCAGATCGAACGGTCCCAGCCGGAAGTGATCCTCCTGGATCTCCAGCTTCCGGGGATCTCCGGATTGGAGGTGTTGAAGAGGGCGAGGGAGATCAGCCCCGAGAGCGAGACCATCATCCTCACCGGCCACGGCACTATCGACACCGCCATCGAATCCATCCGGGCCGGCGCCTTCGACTACGTCTCCAAGCCCTGCCCTCTGGAAGAGCTGGAGATCCGCATCCAGAGGGCGCAGGAGCGCCGCTCCCTCCGGCGCCGGACCTCGGTGCTGGAGCGGGGCCTGACGCCCCCGGATCCCGGGGATTGGTTCCTGGGGGAGAGCGAGAAGTTCCGTGATCTGGTGGGCCTGGCCCACCGGGTGGCCCCCACGGATTCCACGGTGCTCATCACCGGAGAGACCGGCTCGGGGAAGGAGATGGTGGCCAAGCTCCTCCACGCCCGGAGCCCGCGGCAGGCGAAGCCCTTCGTGGTGGTGGAGTGCGCCGCCCTCCAGGACGATCTTCTTCAGAGCGAGCTCTTCGGCCACGAGCGCGGGGCGTTCACCGGGGCCGACCGGGCGAAGGCGGGCCTCTTCGAGGTGGCGAATGGAGGCACCATCTTCCTGGACGAGATCGGGGAGGTGAGCCCAGCGACTCAGGTCAAGCTCCTCCGGGTCCTGGATGCATCCACCTTCCGTCATGTGGGGGGAACCGCCGAGATCCATGTGGACGTCCGGGTGTTGGCAGCCACGAACCGGGACCTCCCCGCCATGGTCAGACAGGGTCTTTTCAGGGAGGATCTCTACTACCGTCTCAGCACCATCATCCTGACCCTCCCCCCCCTCCGGGAACGCGGTGGGGACGTGGAGATCCTGGCCAACCACTTCGTAGCCCTGCTCAACGCCCGGCACGGGCTCCAGCGCCGCCTCAGCCCCGAGTCCCTTCGCCTCCTCCGCCTCCACGACTGGCCGGGTAACGTCCGGGAGCTCCTGCACGCCGTGGAGAGGGCCATCGTGGTCAGCGACGGGGAGGAGATCCTCCCGGAGGACCTCCCGAAGGCTCTCCGCTCGGGTGTGGCCTCTCCCACCGATATATCCTCCTCGGGCGCCCTGCCGAGCCTGGAAGAGATGGAACGGGCTCACATCGAGAGGGTCCTGCGGTCCGTCCAGGGGCACCGGGGCTCCGCCGCCCGGATCCTGGGAATCAGCGAGCGGAATCTGTACCGGAAGCTCAAGACCTATGGGATCTCCTGACCCGCCTACCGAAGACCGGTGATGGCTCGGGCCGGCCCATCGAGGACCCGGAAGAGGAGAGGCCGAGCTCGCTCCAGGGCGAACCGTTCGGCCTCCCGTCCGTCGAAGGCATCGTGGACCCGGAGGTCGTATCGGAACTCCACCTCGTCGTCCTGCGCCGCCCGATAGTTCGTCTCCCAGTAGTTGTTCATGACGTAGGAGAGAAGCGTGGCCGAGCTCTCGGCCCTGTTGAGCCACCCCGCGACGACGGCGTCGGTTCGGATCTCTCCCAGCTGGATCAGGGGAGCATCGATGGAGGTCACCGTCACCCCCCAGTCCTCCTCCGAGAGATCCACCCATCGCTGGAGGCTGAAGTAGTTCTTCGAGGCTCCCGGCACCTGGTCCAGCTCCGGTCTGAAGAACCCGAAGGGTACGTCGACCCGGACCTGGGGCTCCTCCAGGGCAAAGGGAAACCGGAAGAGCACCGCCTCCGGGTCCAGCACCCACTCCTTCGCCATCCGGTTGGAGATGGACACGCGGGACAGTCCTTCCACGAGCCGGACCTCCCGGATCAGGGGCGCCCGGATCCCCGGCGCCGACGTCGTCGATTCCAGGGTCCAGACCAGGGGCCCTCCCTCCAGGACCCGGATGGTGGCCGGCCCTGAACCCACCGCCTCGGCTGGGTCGCGCCCCGGAACGTAGAGGTACTGGTTGAAGCCGGAGGCCGTAGGATCCACCAGCTCCCGGCCCGACGGCCGATGAAAGAGGGAGAGGAGATCGCCGGTCTCCGGGTCCATCCGGACTGCCCATTCCGTGGTTTCCGCGACCCGCCTGTCCCCCTTTGCGGCTCCTCCCCGGGTCCCAGCGGCCCCGTCCCCATCCACAGTGAACCGAGCACTCGACTCCGCGGGAACGCCGGTGGCCAGGAAGGCCAGCTCCCCCGTGCTCAGGCGCTGGGAAGGAACCGGGTCTCCGCCTTCGTCCACCACCCGCGCTCCCCACGGAGGATCGCCGGGGTCCAGGATGATCAGATCGGTGCGGGGCCAGGGAAGCGTGTTGAAGACCTCCACCGTACGGGACGCCCCGGGGTCGGCGCCGGGGTCCCCCCGTCCGGCTTCGGGACTCCCTGAGCCGACCTCGGGGTCCTGTCCCAGCGCGACGTCTCTGAGGTGCGCCGCCAACGTCGCCGCGTCTTCCGCGAATCGCCGCTTCCTTTCCCAGGAGCTGAGGGTGAGCTCCGCGTAGGGCTCGCTGACGGAATTCCAGGAACCCCAGGTGTGCTCATAGAAGAGGAGGACCTGCCGCCACGCCTCCGCCAACATCTCCGGGTTCAGGACCACCCCCCGGATCTGGGCCAGTCGTTCGGTCTGGGGAAGACTCTCCGCCACTCGCCGGACCAGGGCGGTCTCCCGGGCCGAGGAGGCGGCCCCGTCCTCCCAATACCCGGTGAGATCGCCACGGAGGGTGGGGATGTCGGAACCGTACCGCTCCTCGAAGGCGCGGAACGCCCCCGTGGTGCCCGAGATCCTGAGGATCGGAGAGGAGTACCGCTCGTTCCAGGCCATCACGGCGTCTGCCAGTCCCGGATCGGGAGGGCCGTTGTCGGAGCCGATGTTGTACCGGAGGTACGTCATGTCGTAGGGGTAGTCCCCGGCGAAGAGCTGGTCCAGGTACCGGAAGACCTTCTCCTCGTCCAGCCGCGCCGAGATGCTGTCGTACCCCAACCCCGTGTGGAACCAGGAATACCCACCCCCGGACACCCACGTCAGGACCCGGCTCTCCCCCGAGGGCCCCTCCCACCAGAAGGGTCGGTCCCCCAGGGCTTCCGTGAAATGGCCGATTCGATGACCGGAATTCGGCCCGATGGAGAGGTACCGGATCCCGTTTCGGGACAGGACCTCCACCAGACCCCAGCTGAACCCCGGGATGTCGGAGAGCATCTCGGATTCGATGGGGACTCCGCTCATCTCCGCCAGCTCTCGGGCCGCATCAAAGGCGTGGAGGAGGGTCTCCTCGTTGGCCAGCCCCGTCAAAAGCCCCGCGTACATCCCGTCCAGCTCGATCCATCCCTTACGGATGCCGTCCATGAGGCGGTCCGTCGGCTCCCCCGGGTGGGCCCGGACGTAGGTATCCACCGGCCAGATTCCCTCCGGGTTCCAGACGAACCGGGCCCCCTCCGGGTATCCCTCCGAAGCTCCTCCCAGGCGAAGGGCCTCCTCCAGGGAGGCCCACTGGATCCGCTCCACCTCGTCCTGGCGGTGCGTGTACCCGATGTCCAGGTGGGTGTGGTGGAGGAGGTACACTTCCATGCGTCGGGGCGGAACCACCTCGTAGGCGAAGGACCCCTGGTGCTCCCCCAGGCGATAGTGGACCGTCACCGGCTCGGGCCCCTCCACAGCCGGCACCGGGAGGAGAACTCGAGTGTGACCCAGTGTGACCAGGGTGTCCACCGTCCCCATGGGGCTGTCCAGGTGGAACGGCTCCTCCTCCTGGAGAGTCAGAAGATCCAGGCGGAGGACCTGGGCCTCCCCCTCCGCGGTTCGAAGGACCGCGGGGGCATTCTGAAGCTCCATCCGGGGCTCCAGGGGGTCCCGGAAGACCATAAACCAGGTCCGGGCTCCCGCACTCTCCCCCAGGACCTCCACCTCCAGCGATTCTCCCGGCTCCCAGACCCCCCGGGGTACGGTGAGGAAGAGGAACCCCATGGCGTCCCCGTAGCGGTCCATGAGAGTGACCCGAAACTCTCCCCGCACCCCGTCCTCCCCCTCCCAGGAGAATACGTCACCTACCGCCGCCTCCAGCGGATTCCGAAGAACCAGGGCGTCCCGGCCGTTCACCCGGACGTCGAAGCGCCGGGGCTCCGGATTCACGTCGATTCCCATCATGAGGGCGAAGGTGGCCCGGTCTCCCCGGAAATCTGCGGGCACCGGCCCGGTCCTCCAGGCGATGGAGCGTCCTCGATCCTCGGACCGGACCAGGAGGGAGGTGCCGATCTTGGGGACGGGGGAGTGATACTGCAGGACCTCGCCCCTGAGGTCTCCGGCATACCCCGACAGGTACGTCGAGGGGAGGCTGACGACCGTCAGGGAGGACGGAGACCCGTCTCCCCCGCCGGCTTCCCCACGGCCCCCGGGATCACATCCCCAATGCCCCACCGCCACCAGGAGAATGAGAAGCCTCGGGACTGGAGCCCGGTGGAGCAGGTCCGGGACGCAACCCGAGCTCGAGACAACGCCAAAGAACCCGGCCACGCTCAGGCTCCTGGTGGAGGGGTTTCGAGCACGACCTTGGGCAACGCACCGTTCAGGTGCATGAGAACGTCGTAGACCGACCGCCCGGTCCGGGTGGCGACGGCGTTGGGATGGACTTCAGAATGTTGCGGCCCCACCAGCGTCGCCACGTCCCCGATCCGCACGTCTTCCGTCGCTCCTACCTCCACGATGGTGTGGCTGGCGCTGACCGCGCCCACGGGAGCGTAGAGCCGGTCATGGATCAGCACCCGTGCCCCTTCCACCGCCTCCCTGGGGTAGCCGTCGGAATGGCCTACGGGAAGGGTGGCCACCCAGATGGGCTTCTCGGCCACGTACTCACGCCCGTAGCTGACGCTGTCCCCGGGCCGGAGCCTCTCCACCCGCACCACGCGAGCCTTGAGAGCCCCCGCCGGGCGGAGGGCCGCGATCTCCGCCTCTCTTCCTTCGTTGCTGGGATAGGCTCCGAAGAGGGCGATGCCGGGCCGAACCATGGCCAGATGGGCCTCAGGGAAGTTGAAGACGGCGGCCGACGAGGCGGCGTGCAGGGTCCCCAGGTCGAATCCCATCGCCCGGGCCCCCTCGGCCACCTCCAGGAACCGCCGGAGCTGGATCCTGTCATACTCCGGATCCTCCGTGAACCCCATGAAGGTGCTCTCCACCCGGATCCCCCGGGCCATCAGCCCTTCCATCCATGGAAGAGCCCGGTGGAAGGGAATCCCCATGCGGCTCATCCCCGTGTCCAGATAGATGTGGGTCCTGGCGGGCTTCCCTGCCCTCTCCACCGCCCGGGACACCCGGTCCGCGGCATCGTCGGTGGTGAGGCAGAGGTGGACGTCCCGGGCCACCAGCTCGGCCCCGTCCTCGTCCCCGAAGAGGGCCATGAGGAGGACCGGCTTCCGGACCCCTGCTTCCCTGAGGGCCAGGGCCGCCTCCGTCTTCACCACAGCCAGCCCCACCACCTCGGGGAACCCCTCCAGGATCTTCCCCACCATGGTGAGGCCCAGGCCGTACCCGTTGTTCTTGATGACGGCCATGATGGGCCGGTGGTCGGCGAGCCGGGAGACCACCCCCACGTTGATTCGGAACGCTTCGGGATC
>JASFRP010000133.1:0-7667 GCA_050114895.1 Gemmatimonadota bacterium | reverse complement strand
ACCTCTTCACCGAGGCCGGTCAAACCGGTGGGGGGCGGACCCTCCTGAACGTCATTGCCATCCTGGGCATCGTCTTCGCCGTGGGGACCATGGCCTACACCGGGGTGCTCCTCAGCGCCTCCAAGGGGATCCCCTTCTGGCGCTCCGGCGTCGTGCCGGTGGTCTTCGTGGTCTCGGCCATGGTGACGGGCCACTTCACCATCATGTTGGGGATCGCCCTGACCTCAGGGAGCGCAGCGGTCCCGGACCCACTCCGCATCATGGCCTTCGAGGCCGCTGTGCTGGTGGCGCTGGAGGTTCTGGCCATCGTCTTCTTCCTCCAGGCCGCCTTCCGCCTTCCGGACCCCAGGGAATCGGCGGAGCGGATCCTCCGGAATCGGATGTTCGTGATCGGGTATTTTCTCCTGGGACTGGCCGCCCCCCTGGTTCTGATGGTGGTGGCCTACCGGACGATGCCCCAACAGAGCCCCACGGGCGCGGTGACCTTGTTGGGGATCGGAGCGGTCCTTGGGCTGGTGGGGGGAGTGATCCTCCGCCAGGCCATTCTGGCAAGCGGGGCTCTCCCCACACTGAACATGGGGGGGTTCGAGTTTCGGCGCATCGCCCGGCCCAAGGACGCGAAGCCGGCCCCCGGGCTGATGCCCCCCGTGTGAGGGTGGTGGAGCGCCGGAGACGAGAGGACACACCGGGGGGGTGAGCTCCCCGTCACCCCCGAGGAGCGTCAGAACGCCGGGATTCCCGTGACTTCTTGCCCCAGAATGAGGGTATGCATGTCGTGGGTGCCCTCGTAGGTGTACACGCTCTCCAGGTTCGCCATGTGGCGCATCGCAGCGTACTCCACCAGGATCCCGTTTGCCCCGAGTAGGCGCCGGGCCTCCCGGGCCGTCTCGCAGGCCATGTCCACGTTCGCCCGCTTGGCCATGGACACCTGCGCCGGCGTGGCCTCACCCCTGTCTTTCAGGCGCCCGAGCTGAAGAGCCAGGAGTTGGCCCTGGGTGATCCTGGTCAGCATGTCGGCCAGCCGAGCCTGTTGGAGCTGTTTGCTCGCGATGGGGCCGTCGAACATCACCCTCTCCTTGGCGTAGCCCAGAGCCTCGTGATAGCACGCCATCGCCGAGCCCACCACTCCCCAGGCGATACCGTACCGTGCCTGTGTGAGGCACATGAGGGGATTCCCGAGGCCGCTGGTTTCCGGAAGGAGAGCATCCACGGGAAGCTCGACGCCCTCCATGGCCAGCTCGCTGGTGTCGGAGGCCAGGAGGGAGAGCTTCCCGTTCTGGTCCCGGGCGCTGAAGCCGGGAGTGTCCGTGGGAACGATGAATCCCCGGATCCCCTTCCGGTCCCCGATCTCCTTCGTCTGGGCCCATACGACCGCGACGTCGGCCATGCTCCCGTTGGTGATCCACATCTTGGCGCCGTTCAGGACCCATCCGTCGGCGGTGCGCTTCGCGGTGGTGATCATCCCGCCGGGGTTCGAGCCGTAATCCGGCTCCGTGAGCCCGAAACAGCCGATCTTCTCGCCGGACGCCAGTTTCGGGAGCCACTCCCGCTTCTGCTCCTCGGAACCCCATGTGAAGATGGGGTACATGACCAGCGATCCCTGGACCGAAGCGAACGACCGGATTCCTGAATCCCCCCGTTCCAGCTCCTGCATGATGAGGCCATACGCCACGTTGTTCAGGCCCGGACAGCAGTAGTCCGCCGGAAGGTTCGCTCCCAGCATCCCCAACTCCGCCATCCCGGGGATGAGCTCCGTGGGAAAGCGTCTCTGGATGTATGCGTCCCGGATGACGGGCAGGACCTGGTCCTCCACCCACTCCCGGACCGTATCCCTCACCATCCGCTCCTCCTCCGAGAGGAGGGATTCGATATCATAGAAGTCGACGCCCTGAAACTTCTCTGCCATGGCCTTCGTCACTTTGAACAGTTGAGTACCCGGAACACGGACGCCCGTCAGGGGCGCCGCACTCCCGGGACAGGTCGTCGCCACGGTGGAGTCTCCCGAAGCGCCGCGAGATCATTGGATACCTCGAAACAGGTAGATGGGTCCGCCCGGTGCAGGGCAGGTCCACCTTCACGACGCCTTTTCCACGTTGAAGCGAGACGGTTACCCCCCCCCGAGGGGTCACCCAGGAGATTGGAGTAGAGAATGAGCAGAAAGAGGGATCAAGCAGTCAGCCACGGAATCAGCTTCGGGTCGGCCCTGGCCATCGCCATCTCCTGGTCGGTGCACAAGTCGATCCTCTGGGCGATGCTCCACGGGTTCTTCAGCTGGTTCTATGTGATCTACTACGCTTTCACCCGGTAGGAGGCGCGGGGGGTCCCCGTGCCAGGGGCGGCGCGGCTCGTCGGGCGAGCGAGGGGTTTCCGAACGCCCACCGAGCTCACTCGTCCCCCTTCGGCGGAACTGCCTCCACGGCCTTTCGGTTCGTGAAGCGGAGGACTCCGTAGGCGATCTCCTTCGCAACTCGGGAGCCGATCCAGAGGGCTGCCACGATGGTGGCGACCCATCCAGGGATGATGAGATCGGAAGGTTGGATCACCGTCCAGATCCAGATCGCCAACAACACCGAGAGGACGCCGCCGGCGCTCCACCCCCAGACTCCAGCCCGTCTCCGGGCCGTCTCCCGACAGGACTCACACCAGAGGAGACGATCCATCTCCTCCACGTCCTTCTCTTCCAGGCAACGCACGCAGGTGGCCAGCTCCGGGAACCGGGACTTCCAGGCCGAGTCGTCTTCCTTGCGTCCGAACACCCTCGCCTCCTCTGATTCCGGGATAATACGGGCTCAGCTCCCGAACCGAGAATCTGAATCGAGGGAATCGATCACGCCAGGCAAGGCCGGGGGAGGGGTCAGGACTGGGTGTACCGCGGGTTGTAGTCGTACTCCGTGTGATCCTCACCCCATCGCACCAGATTCTCCAGGAGGGTCGGGTGTCGCGTTCCATCTCGCCTCGCCTGACCGGCGATATTCAGGGCCCGCCGCCAGGTGAGGTCGTTGAGGGTGTCCCGGGGAAGGAGGGCTCGGGCAACCTCCAGTCCACCGGGAGTGGTGGTGACCACGCGGATGCCGGCCAGGCCGGGATAACTCCTGAAGAGGTTCTCGGATTCCTCCGAGAAGAGGATGACATAGGGCCCCACCTTGGCCCAGAGACTCCCACCCCGCCGGAGGTGCTGCTCGGGCTGGGAGACCTTTACTTCCGCCACATTCCCGCTCATGGCAACGGACAGGGCGCCCTCATAGGTGAACGCTTCCTCCACCTCCCCGGCGGTGGGGACCGTCAGGTCACGGGACTCACAGCCGGTGAGGACGCCGATGAGCACGAGGCCGAGGGTCGGGAGTCTCCCTCTTCTCGACGCACTGATGAAATCGGAGCTGTTCACGATGCCCTTCTCTATCTCCAAACCTGCAGGATTTCTTTCTCATATACACCGGAAGCACCCCGGTGATTTCAACGCCCCCAAGCCACGGCCTTGGCCAACGCGTCGGCTACCGACGCCAGGGGACCCGGTTCCTCCGGGGCTCCGGCAGCACCGTCGACGGTGGCGAACCAGAGGACCCGGCCGGTGACCGGCTCCAGCAGGGTCGCCACCATGTGATACGCACCGTCGTCGCCGTACCTCAGAAGAACAGGGATGATAGCAATATCCGCGCCGGCCAGGGTGGTCAGTCGCCTGATCTCCCCATAGAGGGGGTCCCCGACCCTTTTCACCTCGGCCTGGAGGAACATCTCCACCGGGAGACTCCGGGTGTGTGCCTGGATCCCGGGTGAGCGACGGAGGATACTCTCCACCTCCTCGGGGAAGACCCAGTCGATAGCGTCGCTCCTGGCCCCGAGTGCGTAAGCGACTTCCTCGTCGATCGTTACGCCGTTCGGGACCCGGTCCCTGAGCTGGGTCGGAAGAACCAGCACGGTCCGCCCCCTGAGGTCGGGTACGACTCCTCGAGTCTCATCCTGGCCGGATGCCGAGCCACCCGACGCGCAGGCTGCCAGGAAGAAGGCCGAAACCACCCCCAGCACCGTCCGCGAATGTAATGCCATCACTCCTTCCCCTCTGTAGAGGTTCAGAGAGGGAAGTTAGCGGATTGGTGAAGGGCTCTGAAGGGTAATGGGACGGGGGGTGTTTCGTTCTGGTGCAGGAGGGTGACTCACGCGGGGTCGGTGCCGGACGAGGGCGGGTCGGTGTCCAGGTGAAGAGCAGCCGAGTTCAAGCAGTACCGCAAGCCGGTGGGGGGAGGTCCGTCCGGGAAGACATGCCCCAGATGAGCGTCACACGTGTCGCAGACGACCTCCGTCCTCTGCATGAAGAAGGTCCGGTCCGACTCCTCCCTCACGGCCTCCGGATCCAGCGGCTCGCAGAAGCTCGGCCACCCGGTGCCCGAATCGAATTTCTGCTCGGAGCTGAAGAGCGGGGTCCCGCAGCACACACACCGATAGATCCCCTCCTCGTTGGTGCCCCAGTACTCGCCCGTGAAAGCCCTCTCGGTCCCCTTCTCCCGGGTCACGTGATACTGCTCCGGCGTGAGGGTCTTCTTCCACTCCGAGTCGGACTTCCGGATCTTCCCGCCCACTGGCTCCCTCCTTGGCGACGAGCTCCCTCTTGAGGGGCGTTCCTACCCTCGAGGGAAACCCGGGTTTCCGGGGAGCTGACCCCCTCCACCGGAGATCAGGGCCGGGTCGGGAACCTCCGTCCTGTTCGTCTACTCTCAGTAACCCGCCGCCCCGCTGTCCTCGCCTCGGGAATCCGGGGCTCCGATACGTACGCCCGTGGCGGGGTCGATCATGATGGACTGGGCGCTTCCCTGGGTTCCTCGGATCAGCACGGTGTACCCCATCCTCTCCAGCGCAGCTTCCACCTCCGGAGTCATCCCACCCTCCTCCATCCGGAGTTGGTCGGGTAACCACTGATGGTGAATCCGCTTCGCGTCCACTGCGTCCTGGATCCCCATCCCGAACTCCGTGACGTTCAGGACGACCTGAAGCACCGTGTTGATGATGGTTCGTCCCCCGGGGCTCCCGGTGACCGCCACTAGCGCACCGTCCCGGGCCAGGATCGTCGGCGTCATGCTGGAGAGCATCCGCTGCTGGGGCCGGGCCAGGTTGGGCTCGGTGCCGATGAGCCCACGATCATCGGTGAGCCCCGGGCCCGCGTTGAAATCACCCATCTCGTTGTTCAGGAGAAAGCCGGCGCCAGGGACCACGATCTTTGACCCGAATCCCGCTTCCAGGGTGTACGTCACCGCCACCGCGAGCCCGTCCGCGTCCACCACCGAGAAATGGGTCGTCTCCAGGCTCTCGGCGGGAACGGTGATATCCGACGGATCGGAGACGGAAGCCCGGTCTGCCTGGATTCCGGCACGAAGCCGTTCCGCATACGCCTTGCTGGTGAGCTCGTCCAGGGGCATCGACGCGAAATCGGGGTCTGCCAGGTACCGGGCCCGGTCCCGGAAGGCTCTCCGCATGGCCTCGGCCATGTAGTGGATATGTGCCGGGGAGCCGTGCCCCATGGCCGCGAGGTCGTACCCCTCCAGGATGTTCAGCATCTCCACCAGCGCGGTGCCACCGGAGCTCGGAGGGGGCATACTGATGACGTCGAAGCCCCGGAAGGTCCCGTGGACAGGGGTCCGCTCCCGGGCCTCGTAGAGGGCCAGGTCCTCCTCCGTGATCATGCCTCCACCCCGCTCCATCTCCTCCGCGATGAGGCGGGCCGTCTCACCCCGGTAGAACCCGTCCCGCCCCTGGTCTCTGATCCGCTCCAGGGTCCGTGCCAGATCGGGCTGGGCCCAGAGATCCCCGGCAACGTAGGGCTCTCCGTCTCTCGTGAACTTCTCCAGGCTGGCAGGATAGGACCCCATGGATCGGGCTGCATTCCCGATGGACCCGGCCAGGGCATCGGTCAGGACGATCCCCTCCGTCGCCAACCCCACCGCGGGATTCACCAGGCGGGACCACTCACCCGTACCGTATTTCTCGTGAGCCAGGGCAAAGCCCGCGACGGTACCCGGCACACCCACCGCCAGGTGACTGTTGTGATGTCGCTCCCTGGAGTATTCCCCGTTCTCGTCCAGGAACATCTCGGGGTACGCGGCCAGGGGAGCCTTCTCCCGGAAGTCCAGCGCCGTGGTCCGGCCGTCGGGAAAGCGGATCACCATGAAGCCCCCGCCACCGATGTTCCCCGCTGAGGGGTGTACTACGGCCAGAGCGAACCCCGTGGCCACGGCGGCATCCACGGCGTTTCCTCCCTCTCTCAGGACTTCAGCGCCGACTTCACTGGCGATGATGTTGGAGGACACCACCATCCCGCTGGATGCCTCCTGGGTTCCGTGCCCGGAGACCATGGGTGCCGCCGGCGCCTGCTGGGCGGGCTCACAAGCTGGAAAGGCCAGTGAGAGGGCCAGAGAGAAGAGCAAGGAGAAAACCCCTGGACGAGGGGCCGGAATCCGGAGGTGGTTTCGCATGGTGGCTTCCCTTTGGGGGGCCTCTCGCCTGCGGAGGCCCAGGTTCGACGCTTCGACACCACAGAGCAGATGAAAGAAAGCGGGGGCGGCCCCCTTTCGGCAAGCCGTCCCCCACTCCCATGGACACCGCACCTCCGTACACACGGAGCTTGCACCGTCACCCCACGGAAGCGGAGGAGACGGGGGCTCCGTCTCAGTCCCCCACGGCCACCGCCGGCTCCCCGAGATCGGACCGGAAGACGAGCTTCTCCGGCGGCACGTTGGGCTTGCGGAGGGACCGGAAGGCCTCCACCACCATGAGGGCGCCGAGGACGAAGAGGAAGAGGGAGATCCCCCGGACCACCGTAGCGGTGGTGGGGGAGACCACCAGCATGAAGGTGGCGGTGAGGGTCATCCCCACCATGAACACCATGGGAACCGCCACGAAGAGCCATGACCTCCCGGTGCGTTTCAGCCAGACCGTCACCGCCAGAAGGGCCAACCCCGCCAGGAGCTGGTTCGTAGCCCCGAACACCGGCCAGATGGCGCGCCAGACGGGGATCACCTGTCCGGCGGGGGTCGTGTACGTCATGAACGCCAGGATGGCCGGGAGCACCAGGGTGATGATGGTGGCCGTCCAGCGGACACGGGCGACGGCGTTGTCCCACCCGAAGAACTCCTGGAGAACGTAGCGGGCCAGGCGGGTACAGGTGTCCAGCGTCGTCAGCAGGAAGGTGGAGAGGGCCAGTAGACCCAGCATGGTGCCGTAGTGCTGCGGGACGCCGAGAGCACCGAAGAACTTCCCGATCCCCGCCGAGAAGAGGGCCACCGGGTCGCTTCGCAAGGCGTCCACGCCAAGGGTCAGGCCCATGACCGTCCCCAGGGCGATGATGGCTACCACCCCCTCGGTCAGCATTCCCCCGTACCCGATCCGCCGCGCATCGGATTCACACTTGAGCTGCTTGGCCGTCGTGCCCGAGGAGACGATGGAGTGAAATCCGCTGCACGCCCCACACGCCACGGTGATGAACAGAATGGGAAAGAGGGGACCCAGGTGAGCCACTTCCCGGAAGACCGGATTGCCGGGGTCCACGATGGCGGGCCAGCTCACACTCATGTCACCCATCAGGGTCCCCACGATGATCCCCAAGCCCCCTCCCAGCACCGTGATATACAGGAGGAAGCTGGAGAGATAGTCTCGCGGCTGGAGAAGGATCCAGACCGGCG
>JASFRP010000132.1:0-7673 GCA_050114895.1 Gemmatimonadota bacterium | reverse complement strand
ATGATAATGGACAAAAAAAGGTTGGGTGAGTGGACCCTACTCGTGCAGGTCGCAGTGACGAATACACTCGAGGATGTGCTTCACCTTCGGCTCGATGATGTGATAGTAGACGTGAATCCCGTCCCTTCGCGCTTCCACGATGTTGCTCCCCCGCATCTTGGCCAGGTGCTGAGAGACGATGGCCTGCGGGAGCTCCAGGCAATCCTGGATCTCCCCCACCGCCTTCTCTTCATCCTCCAGGAACTCCAGAATCCGGAGGCGGTCCGGGTGACCCACCACCTTGATGACGTCGGCAGCTTTGGTGAGGGCGGCCGGATCGATGGCGCGGATCAGGTTCTGCGTCGTCATAGAGGATAGAATAATATACATAATACTATGTGTCAACCCTCTCCCTGCCACGTGCCGACACGGCGCCTTTCCCGTAACCCGGCCCTGCATCCCCCGTATCCATTCCTGTGCACCCCGACTTCCTCCGCCCCGCGGCTACCCGTGAGCCCTTACAAGCCCCGCGCACCTGAAAACGCCACCCTTCCTCCAACACGGGGAGCCTGGATCGTTCTCCTGGCCCTCTGCTCGCCCGTCTGCATCGGTTGCGGGGATTCTCCTACCGCAAACCCTTTCGAGAACGATCAGAGAATCGATCCCGTCGCTCTGGATTCGGCATACGCAGGGGTCCGTGCGATCCCCGGCTCGTTCAGCCTGCTGGTGCAGCGGAACGGAATCCTCGTGGCGGAGGAGTATTTCCACGGCTTCACACCGGATTCCCTCCACGACGTCCGGTCCGTGACCAAGTCCGTGATCTCGGCTCTCGTGGGCATCGCCGTCGAGGAGGGGTTCCTTTCCTCCATCGACGAACCCATGGGGACGTACCTCACCCCGGTGGTGGACAGCATCCGGGAGGAGGTGGCGGGAATACCCATCCGATCCTTCCTCATGATGAGTAGCGGCCTGGACTGGCACGAGCTGGACCGGGGCTCTTCCTACGGCGACTGGTGGGCCTCCGACGACATGGTCCAGCACGTCGTGGACCTCCCCATGGTCCACGAACCCGGAGCCCGGTTCATCTACAACACCGGGGCCAGTCACCTCCTCTCCGTCGTCCTCACCGAAGCCACGGGAATGCCCACCCTGGAATTCGCCCGGACGTATCTGTTCGATCCAATGGGGTTCAGCGGCGCGGCCTGGTTACAGGAGAACCGGGGGTATTACACCGGGGGAATGGGCCTCCGCATCACGGCACGGGCCATGGTGAAGATCGGACAGATGTTCCTGGATGGGGGGGTCTACCAGGGGAGCGCCATCGTCCCTTCCAGCTGGGTATCGGAGTCCACGGCGCCCCACCTGACCACAGGGAACGCCGTCCCCTTCGGCCAGGAGTACGGGTACCTGTGGTGGGTGGGGGAAGGGGGCGGGAGGGATTTCTATTTCGCCAACGGGTATGGTGGCCAGTTCATCCTGGTGGACCCGGATCTGGCCCTGGTGGTCGTGGCCCAGAGCAGCTGGCGAGGGAAGGACTGGGATGAGGCCGGCGAGCAATGGTACGAGGTGCTGAGCCTCATCGTGGAAGGGATCCTCCCCGCAGTCCACTGAGAGGATCCTCCCGCCAATCCGGTGAGGGGGACCTCCCCGCACTCCACTGAGGGAGCGGGAGCGGTCCGCCAGGAATGTCCATTCCCTCACTGAGGGCCCTATTCCTCCCTGAGGGCGCTGCTGGGATCGACGGAGGCGGCCCGGTGGGCAGGAATCCAGCTCGCCAGAACCGCCACGCAGATCATCCCGGCAGCCACCGATCCGTAGGTGACGGGATCCAGGGCGGTGACGCCGAAGAGGATCGAGGAGATCACCGAGCTGAGAAGGCCGGCGGCGAGAAGCCCCACGGCCACACCCACAACAGCCAACCCGAGCCCCTGGCGCACCACCATCCCCGTCACCGACGGACCGGTGGCCCCCAGAGCCATCCGCACCCCGATCTCCTTCCTGCGCTGGGCCACCATGTACGAGATCACCCCGTAGATACCCACCAGGCCGAGGAGGAGGGCGATCCCAGAAGCGGCTCCCAGCATGGCCACCGTGAAGGACGTTCGGGCCGTGGCACTCCCGAACACCGCCTCCATGGTTCGGGGGTTGGAGAGGGGGATTCGGGGGTTGAGTTCCTTGAGCTCCCTGCGGAGGACCGGCACGAGCTGCAGAGGGCTTCCGGTGGTCGCCACCAGGATGTCCAGGGATCGAGCGGTCTGCGGGCTGGCGGCGGGCCCCACCGTGAGGGGATAGTAGATCATATCCTCCGGGTCCGACTGGAGATCCTGGTAGTGGACACCGGCGACGACCCCGACGATCACCCACCAGTCGCTCCCGTCGTCCCCTCCATTTCCCAGACGACGCCCCAACGGACTCGAGTCCGGCCACCACTTCCGGGCGAAGGACTCGCTGACCACCACGGCCCGGGTGCCCTCGGCCCCGTCCCCGGGCTGGAAAGTCCTGCCCTCCAGGAGTCGAATGCCCGTGGCTGAAAAGTATCCCTCGTCCACCAGCACCCAGCTGGAGAAGATTGGCATCTCGTCCGGACCCCGCGGATGATCCTCAACGCCCACGGTGGTGAAGGCCAGACCCCCGGTCAGAGGAGCCCGTTGGGCCAGGCCGACGGCTTCCACTCCGGGCTGAGCGGCCATTCGGTCTCGGAGTTGCCGAAAGAACCCCACTGTCTCCTCCCACCCCCCACTCTCCACCGCCGGGACCGAGAGCCTGGCGGTCATGACTCCCTCCACCCGGTACCCCGGGTCCTGGGACCGGAGGGCAAGGAAAGAGCGGAACATCAGGCCGGCGCCCACCAGGAGAACCAGGGCCATGGCCACCTGGACGATGACCAGGCCGTTCCGAAGGCGGTGGCGATTCCGGCCGGAGGTTGCACCCCTTCCCCCACCCTCCTTCAGCTGGTCTCCCAGCTCCTCGATCCCGAACCGCACCAGAGGAAAGAGGCCGAAGAAGACCGCACAGCCCAGGGAAACCAGAGCCGTGAAGCTCAGAGCCCTCAGATCCGTGCCCACCTCGGCCATTCGAGGCAGTGTGGAGGGCATGAAGCGCGTGGAGAGGTCCAGCGACCACGCGGACACGGCGACGCCCAGGGCGCCACCCGCCACCGCCAGGGCAAGACTCTCACCCATGAAGTATCGGACGGCCTCCCTCCTTCCTGCCCCCAGCGCCACCCGGAGTGCCAGCTCCCGTTGCCGGGTCTCGGCTCTCACCAGGAGGAGATTGGCCACGTTCGCGCACGCGATGAGGAGTACGAACCCCACCGTGCCCAGGAGAATCCAGAGAGTGGTGCTCACGTCCCCGACCAGGGCTTCCTTCAGGGGACGTATCCTGGCCGTCAGCCCGACCTCCGCCAGGAACGCGGGAGCACCTGAGTCCGGGAAGAGCTGATCGAGCCGGGAGATGAGTCCCTGGAGCTCCGCCCGTACCCCCTCCAGGCTGCTACCGTCGGCGATCCGGCCGATCCCTCCGGCTCCGAACGCCGCGAGAGGGGCCTGGGCCGGATCCACCTCATAGGGTATCCAGGCGCCGGCCCCTCCGTCCGGGTATCCGAATCCCGAAGGCATGACTCCCACCACCCGTCGGAGGGTCCCGTTCATGTCCAGCGTCTGTCCCAGCACCGCCGGGTCCCCGCCGAAGGCTCTCTGCCACAAGCCGTCACTCAGGACCACCACGGGTTCGGACTCCGGGAGCTCCTCCTCGGGAAGGAAGGTTCGCCCCAGGACCGGAGGCACACCGAGGATTCGAAAGAACCCGGGGGTCACCATCTGGATCTGGAGCCGCTCCGGCTCGTCGCCTGCCACCAGGTTCACCTCCGAGGGGACGAACATGCCGATCTCGTCCAGGGACGAGGCCTGGTCCCTGTAAAGGAGGTAGAGGCCATCCGAGATGGGGAGCTGGTCCGCCCCTTCCCTTCCTTCGTGCTGGATGGAGACCAACCTGTCCGAATCCGGGAACGGCAGGGGCCGGAGGAGCACGCCGTCCACCAGGGTGAAGACCGCCGTGTTCGCCCCGATGCCCAGGGCCAGCGTCAGCACCGCCACAGCTGTGAAGGCCGGGTAACGGCCCAGACTCCGGAGGGCCACGCGCAGGTCATTGAGGACGCCGGTCATCTTTCACTCCTCCTTCGATTCGAGAAGCGCGCCGATCCAGCAGGAGGGCACGCGCAAACGCTGAAGCACCTTGCCATGGGAAAACTCGGATACCCTGGCCTCAGGCTCGGCTCCGGCGATGCCGCCTGGTCTCCTCGTGGGTCCGCCTTCCTAGGACTCTAGGTAGGGGTCCTGCTCCTTCGACGACGATCCGGTGAAAAGGGTTGCCCGGGTAGAGGGAAACCGGGAAAACTCCCCGTCCGTAGGGGAAGGAGTCCATTCCCTCTTTGCCACGGTGGTGCCATGAGTGGTCTCCGGGAGCTGATGAAGACTCGGGGTTTCCGACTGCGGTCGGCCTTCTGGGCCGGGGCCGCCGGCGCCGTCGTGATCCTGATCTTCCTGGCGCGACTCCGTCCCAGCTGGCCCTGGTTCTCCCTCTGGCTCTTCGCCCTCCTGGGTGGACTGGGGGTCCTGTCCCTTCCCCGGGTCAGACGGTCCCTGAACCTATCCTGGTTCGCCGTCACGCTACTGACGCTGGCGGGGGTTGCCTCCTTCGACCTCTATCTCTTTCACGTTGAGACGCACCGGCAGCGAAGCGAACGCCTGGAGGTCCACGGGGTCTACATTCACCCGGACCACCAACCCATCCGGGTGGGGGTGGGCTATCCAGGGCTGGATGTACGCTTGGAGGGGTCCTTCTACCAGTTCGATCGATGGTCGTTGGAGCTCCGCCGGGGGGACGCCACCCATTTCACGATAGGCCATCTGGACCAGGTGGACATGCTCCGGCTCCCGGAGAACGTGTGGTGGAACCCCTGGGGACGGGTGAGAACGCCAGCCCTGGGCGCGAAGCTGGGGAATGGGAGCTGGGTGGTGGCGCCCACGGCCGGAAGGGATGGGGACGGCTTCCGGCTGACGCTCCTCCCGGAAGGCCGGAGGGGGGTCCTGGAGTGGGGAGGGAGCCGAGCCCCCCTGTCCCTTTCCGATCCCCTTCTGGACGCCCGTCTCTCCCGTCGGCTGTCGGCGGGGATCCCCCTTTCGGAGCTGGCCTGGGACTCCCTCCCGGACCGGGGACGGGCGGAAGACCTGGTCCTCACCAGGATCCGGAGGGGACGGAGCTTCGGGCGCATCCGGTTCTCACTCCCGGAATACCGCCTGGTGCCCCGGACCTCCGGAGAGTCCCTGGGGCCGGATTCACTCCCCAGAATCCAGGTGGGAGACACCGTCTGGGTCACCTCCAGAGGAAAGACCTGGGCCTTCGCCCTGGACAGGGTCCCCGGAGTGTCACGGGTGGCGGCACCGGTGGCCATCCTCTTCGTCCGAAGACCCAGGCCCGACGGATGGGCCCTCCCGTCCCCCGAGGCGTGCGGAGAGGATGAGGATCGATGCGCCATCCTCTCCACCCGCCCCCTCCCACCCCCCCAGGCCCACTTCGACCTGAGCGGGTTCGGCCTCGACACGGCACGGTACTCCCTCCTGGCCAGGCTGGAGACGCACGGGGAAGGCGTTCGCCTGGTCGGTGCCCATCAAGAGGTCGCGTTCGGTTATGGGGAGGTCCACCCCTTCCCTGCTCTTCCCGTTTCCGAGGACCTCCCCCCCACAGGCATCCTGGTCCGGGTCCACCGCACGGCCCAGGGGCAGCAGAGCGCCGTCTTCCTCACCGTCACGGGACTCTTCCTGCTCGTCTTCGGGGCGCTGGTGACGGTCTCGGGGGACGAAGGGATCTGGCGCAGGCGCAAGGAGACTTCATCAAACATCTCGGCGGCATGGGGGTTCCTGAACGTGTTCTTGATCTTCCTCGGTGTGAGGCTGGCGCTGGGTCTGAGGGTGGCGTATTCCCCCCCCTTCTACGACCGGGCTGCGGCCACCGCGGTGGGCCTCTGGATCACCTTCGCGTTGATGATGGTGGCGCTGGGACGCTGGTCGTCCTGGGCACCCTACTTCTGGCGCCTGGTGCGACGCCTTGAGCACCCGTTCTCGAAGATCTTCCTCCCGGGGGTCAACGGGCTCCACAGGCATGACGCCCCGGCCGGGCATCTCCCGGATAACGAGGTCGGGGCGAACCCGGGGCACCCCAGGGTGAGAAGGAACTCACGCTTCCGAACCAGCCTGGGAGTCGTTCTCATGCTCTCCAGCCTCGGCCTGCTGTTCTGGCAGCGGTCCGAGGCCGCCCCGAGCCTCCTGGTGGCCGGGACCGGGATCGGCGCCTGGCTGGCCATGGGGCTCAGCCGCCGCCACGGTCACGCTTCCATCCTGAACCGGTATCCTCTGGCCGTCATCACCTCCGAAGGGACCCGGGAGGACCCGTCTCTGGCCCTGGCCCTGGCGGCGGGAGGTTCCGTGGTCCTGGCCCTGGCCATCCACGCCCCATGGATGGCCCTGATTCCGGTGCTCCTGCTCCTCTTTCTCTTCGCCCTGAACCATCTTCTTGTCCGGTTCGACGCCGAGGCGCCCGCCACACGCAGGGCGTGGACCTTGCTGGCCGTCCTCATCGCCCTGGGGGAGGTGGTCATCGCCGCTTTCCTCCCCTGGCCCCGCATCGCCACGGGAGTACTCCTGGTGGCGGGGGTCATCGCCGGCCTCATCCTCAGGCGGCGTTCCGGCCAGGACGGGGTACCCCTTCTTACCCGGGGATATCAGGGATTCCTGGCCGTGGGCCAGGCCGTGTTCTCCGGCGTGGGTTGGGTGGGGGTCCTTCTGGTTCTTGGCGCCCTGGCCTTCCTGAGCGCCCAGGCCATCCCGCCCTTCGTTCGTTTCGCTCTGGTCTTCATGCTCTTTCTCCTGGCCATACGGGCCGGTCTAGCCTGCCACCGGGTTCTGGAGAAGGGAACGCGTCGCGGAGCGGTGGAAGCCCTGGGCGTGCTGGTCATCCCCCTGGGCGTCCTCCTCGTCTTCATGCTCTTTGACTTCGGGCTGGGTCTGGTCTTCTTCGTCCCCATGTTCCTGACCGTGCTCCTCTCCGCACGAATCGACCGGTTACCGGGGATTCTCATGGCGGGATCGGCAGGAGTCGTGGGATTCATCGCCCTCCTGGCCTGGTCGGTTCTGAACCCCCCCGTGGACGCCCTCCGGAGCGCCCGCGACATCCCGACCTTCTCCTGGGAGTTCCAGGAGGTGGGGAACCGGCTCGCCGACCTGCTCCGAAGCGTCGGGGTCAGCGGGCCGGTGACCCGGGCCAGCATACGGAGTCTCGCCGCGTCTGACCCGGATCTCCTGGAAGAGGCGCTGGCCTTTGCCGGTCCCGGCGATGCCCTGTTCGCCGCGGCGCCTTCCCGGGACCAGGTCTGGGGAGGTCGGGCCTACGCCGCCGCCGGGCTTACGGGAACGGGCTTCGCCGGCACCGCCGTTCTGGGTCGGGGGGTGCCCACCGCCGTCTCCTACGCCGAGAACACGTTCTCCGTCTATGTCCTCTCGGAGCACGGCGCGCTGGGAGGCCTTGGAATCCTCCTGGCCTACTTCTCCCTCCTGGTGGTGGTGGGGGTGTGGACGTATCGGGTCCACGGGACGATTCAGGATACCCGTCCGGGGCTGGCGGTCCTGGCCATGACGGTG
>JASFRP010000131.1:0-7700 GCA_050114895.1 Gemmatimonadota bacterium | reverse complement strand
AGGCCCTCGGGGGCTCGAAAAACGCCGCGGCGGTCCCGTGCAACCCTTTCCGTCAGAATCGAATCATATTTCTCAGAGAGCCTACCTAGGATTCTAGGGATTTACCGGATTGCGGAAACACGGACCCCGGGCCTGCACGGCCGCAGGAGCCGGGGCAACCGCCAAGCGAGGACACACTATGGGAAAGCTCTTCACCCTCACCTACCCCACAGCCGCGGTTCTCCTGGCCATCCGCCAGGGGCACCGCTACGGGTTCGACGTGATGGACGCTACGGGTCTGCCGGACGGGACCGTTTACCCCATTCTCCGGAGGCTGGAGCGTCGTGGTGTGTTGGAGGGGGCGTGGGAGGAGGCGGAGAAGGCCCGCTCCGAGAACCGGCCGCCGCGCCGGTATTACCGCCTGACCCCCCTTGGGGAGGCGTCCATGGAGGAGGTCCTCCAGCGCTTTCCCGTCCTCGTGAAGGTATTCGGCGAGCCAGGGACGGAGACGGCATGACTCTGCCCGGCCTTCGCGTCATCGAAGTGGCTGCCCGGATCGTTCCCTCCAGGCGCCGGGACGAATGGCGCCGGGAGTGGGAGGGGGAAACGGCGTACGCCTGGCAACGCATGAACCGGAGGGGGCCGCCGCCGGTCCTCTCCCGGGCCCGGCTTCGGCTCAGGGTCCTCACCTGCATCATCGACGCTCTTCTAGAGAAGAAGGAGGAGGTGAGGATGAGTGGCTTCCCCAACGACCTGCGTTACGCCGTCCGTGGACTGATGCGGAGCCCGGGGTTCGCGCTGGTGGCGATTCTGACGCTGGCCCTGGGGATCGGAGCCAACACGGCCGTCTTCACCCTTGTGGATGGGGTGCTGATCCGGCCTCTCCCCTTCGAGGAGCCGGGCCAGCTCCTCTCCATCCGACACTCGGGGCGGGAGGGCCGGGATGCCCTTCCCATGTCCGACGGGCTCTACCTTCTGTACCAAAGAGAAGTGTCCTCACTGGAGAGCATCGCCCTCTATCGCTCCACCGAAATGAACATGGTGGCGGGCGACGCCCCCGAGCGGGTCCAGGGCCAGGTGGTGACGCCCTCCTTCTTCGACGTCCTGCGGGCTCAGCCCGTCATGGGTCGTTCCTTCCTCCCCGAGGAGAGCCAACCCGGAGCCGAGGAGGTGACCATCTTGAGTGATGGGCTCTGGAAGCGGGCATTCGGGAGCGATCCGGCCATTCTCGGCAAGACCGTGGACCTGAACGGAAGGCTGACCCGCATCGTGGGGGTGATGCCTCCCGCTTTTGGCTACCCGAACCGGGATCCCCAGTTCTGGGTCCCCTACACCGTCGATCCGGCCCAGGCCTACCTGGCGTCCTTCAGAGCCGCCGGGATCGCCCGCATGGCGCCAGGCGCCAGCGTGGAGGGAGTGCTGGGAGAGCTTCAATCCCTCATCCGACGCCTGGACGAGCTCTTCCCGGAGAGTGGTGATCCGGCATTCCTGGCCAGCGTCGGTCTCAGAGCCCGGGTCCAGCCTCTGAATGAGGTCCTGGTGGGGGACGTGAGCACGATTCTCTGGGTGCTCCTCGGCACGGTGGGCTTCGTGCTCCTCATCGCCTGCGCCAACGTGGCGAACCTGCTCCTCGTCCGTGCCGAGACGCGGCAGAGGGAGCTTGCGCTTCGCCTGGCGATGGGGGCCGGGAGGATGGAGATCATCAGGTTCTTCATGAGTGAGAGTGTGGTGCTGGCCGCGTGCGGTGGAGCCCTTGGGGCGATGAGCTCCAGTTGGGCCATCGGAGTTTCCCGCCTCTTCATCCCGGTCGGCTTCCCCAGGATGGCCGAGGTGGGGGTTGATCTTCGGGTGCTGGCCTTCACCGGGTTGATCTCCCTGGCCTGCGCGGTGTTCTTCGGGCTCTTCCCCCTGGTCCGCTATGGTACCAGGGAGCTGGCGTCCACGCTGAAGGATGGGGGCGGATGGGGTGCGACGGGGAGCCGGGCTCGGCACCGGCTGCGCAATGCCCTGGTGGTGGTCCAGGTGGCCATGGCCCTCGTCCTCCTCGTGGGGGCCGGGCTCATGTTCCGCTCCTTCCAGGCCCTCCGGGCCCTGGACCCGGGGTACGACGTGGATGGCGTGGTGACGGCTCGCGTCTCGGTCCCCTCGGCCGAGATCCAGGACCCGGCCGAGACCGCCGAATTCTGGCGCCAGCTCCGGCTCCGCCTGGAAGGGCAGACCGGAGTGGTATCCGTCGGAATGGCCCAGCGTGCGCCTCTGAATGGGGCAATCGCCTTCACGACGGTAAGCCTGGCAGACCAACCCCGGGGCCCCGACGATCAGGACATCTTCGCCCATTGGATGAGTGTGAATCCCGGCTATCTCGAGACCCTCCGGATCGGGATAAGGGAGGGTCGGGCTCTGGCTGCCGGGGACGGCGCGGCCGGCACGCGGGCAGTCGTAGTGAGTGAGTCCTTCGCTCGCCACTGGTGGCCCGATTCGAGCCCCATCGGGCGGCAGGTAGGGGGTGACCCGGAGAACGGTGAGGACTGGTGGGAGATCGTAGGGGTCGCGGCCGACGTCCACCACCTGAGCCTGGAGGACGCACCCGAGGAGATGATCTACTACCCGCCCACCATAGGGCCGACAGAGAGCCCCGGGAGCGTCCGCACCATGGACGTCCTCATCCGGACGGCTGGGAGCCCTATCCAATTCGTGCCGGTCCTCAGGCGGGAGCTCCAAGCGCTGAACCCGAGGATACCCATCTCCAATCCCCGGACGATGCAGGAGGTCCTCGACCTAGCGATGGCGCCCACCTCCTTCACCATGACCATGCTCGGTGCGGCCTCGGGGATCGCGCTCCTTCTGGGGTTGGTGGGGATCTACGGTGTCATCTCCTACGTGGTCTCCCAGCGGACCCGTGAGATCGGCGTCCGCATGGCCATGGGTGCGACGTCCCCGGCGGTGCGGAGGATGGTAGTGCAGCAGGGCCTGGCTCTGGTGGTGGCCGGCGTGATCCTGGGCCTCGCAGGCGCCGGAGCCCTCAGCTCCGTGATGGCCTCACTCCTCTTCGGAGTGAGCGCCATGGACCCAGTCACCTATGGAGGCGTGTCCCTGGCCCTGATCGCGGTCTCGACGATGGCGAGCTGGATCCCGGCTCTCCGAGCCGCTGGGGTGGATCCGAGCAGGGCGTTGAGGGAAGACTAGGAAGCCTTCCCGGCAGGAGCGGGAGAGGGCATGGATAGGTCTTACCGCAGGGAATCCGGGAGGTGAATGCTGTCGCCGGAGATTATCACCTTGGTGCCCTTCGATACACGAAAGCGGAGTCGATGGTCCTCGTTGGGCTGTACAATCTCCACTGATGCGCGGTCTTGAGTGGCTTTGTAGGTGATTCGGCCAGCCTCGGGCCAGCCCTGTTTCCAAGCCCCTTCTTGGAAGATGACCTGGAGGAACGCAAGAACCTGCACTCTGGCCCCCTTTGGATGAGCGAGTCCTTCCATCGTACCAACCCAATCTGCCACCGGATGGAATCCCCGCAACCAATCCCTCCACCAACCCCCGCGCAATTCCTACGTTCACCACCTTCCCGTCGGCGTTGCGGAGAATAGTCGGCGTGGCTAAATCGTCCGGACCCCACGACCCGGAGGTCTTATGAGAACTGCTATCAGGGTACTCGTTGTCTTTCTGGTACTCGGGTTCTTTGCCTACAAGTACTGGCCCCCGACTGCTCCGCCAGAGATGACGGAAGCCGAGATCGCTCAGGTTGAGGCGGACGCCGCGACGGTGGGCGACCAATGGCTGGCTGCGGTGAACGGCATCAATGCCGACGCATTTCTCGATCTGTTCGACTCCGCCAACACCTACGCCGTGGATGGTGCCTACTATGCCACCTACGACGAATGGGTGGGTCGCATCCAGCGTCTGTTCTCCACCTGGGAGAACGTCGACTGGGCATGGGGAGAAACACGTGTGGACGTAATCGCTCCGGACGCCGCGATGTTCGTGGGCCAGACCGAAGGCACGCGGACGAGGACAGACGGACAGACCTCCAATGCCAGGGTCGGCGTCACACTCCTGGTGAGGAAGATCGGAGGCGTGTGGAAGATCGTCTATCAGGGATCTGCCGGAAGGTGGACCCCGACCGAAGAAGGCTGACCGCAGCGCGGAGTATCAGACAGGCCAGCCTCGGTTGGGTCCCCTCTGCGGCGAGGTCCTCACGCCTGATGCTGTGGACGGGGTCCGCCTCTGAGAATGATCAGAAGACGTACTTGATGAGCAGGAATCCCCCGATGAGGAGGGCCCCGAACACCCAGGTGAGGAGGTTGAAGTACCGGTCGATGAAGCGGCGGATTGGGGAGCCGTAGTGGTAGATCAGCCCGGCCACGACGAAGAACCGAAGACCGCGACTGACTCCGCTGGCGAGGACGAAGATGGGGAAGTTGATGGAGAACACCCCTGCCGAGAGCGTGAATACCTTGTAAGGAATGGGCGTCAGGCCCGCCAGGAAGACGGCCCAGAAGTCATACCGCATGTAGTATTCCTGGAGGGCGGCGAAGGCTTCCGGAGTGACTCCGGGGACATAGGCGTAGAAGAATCCGCCCAGTAGCGTCCAGGCTCCCGCTCCCAGGAGATAGCCCAGGATGCCGCCAAGAACGGAGGAGGCGGTGGCGATCCCGGCGAATCGAAGGGACTTCGCCGCTGCACCCAGGCAGAGGGCCATGAGCAGCGGATCGGGTGGGATGGGAAAGAAGGAAGCTTCAGCGAAGGCGAGAAGGCCCAAGGCCCAAGGACCGTAGGGTGTCTCGGCCCAGTGCAGGACCCAATCGTACAGCCGCCGGATCCACCCCACTCTCTTCACTCCCTTCACCCGGTGATCTCGTCTTTCCATGCGAAGCGCCCCAGGAGGGGCACGAAGGTGCATCCGGCCTGGACCGGTTCCTGGGTGATCTCTCCCTCGATCTTCCTTACCAGAACCAGATCCTGCGCGTCACGGGTCCCCACGGGGATCAGCATGCGCCCCGGATCCCCCAGCTGGTCCAGATAGGCCTTCGGGATGGATGGGGAGGCGGCGGAAACCACGATCACGTCATAGGGGGCATACTTCCGCCACCCGATGGTTCCGTCCCCCACCAGGAGGGCCACGTTCAGGAGCCCCAGCCCGTCAAGCGCCTTCCTGGCCCGGGCGGAGAGATCCCGGATCCGCTCCACCGAATAGACTCGCTCCGATGTATGTGCCAGGAGGGCCGTGAGAAAGCCGGATCCCGTCCCGATCTCCAGGACCCGTTCGTGACTCTGGGGCTTGAGAATGGAGAGATAGAGGGCCTGGAGGGAGGGTTGGGACGCCGTCTGCTGATACCCGATGGGAAGGGGGGCGTCCTCGTAGGCCCGGTTCCACACCCCTTCCGGGAGGAAGGGATGCCGAGGCACCCGATCCAGGAGCTGGAGGACCTCCAAGTCTTTGACCCCCCGGGCTCTGACCTCCTCGATGAGGCGACGCCGATAGCCGGCGAACCGGTGGTCGTCTACAGGACCAGCTGCCACCCGCGGATCTCCTCCAGCGTCGTGTAGTCGGTCAGATCCAGGTGCAGGGGCGTGACGGAGATGTACCCGTCCTGGACCGCTCGAAAGTCGGCGTCTTCTGCCCCGGTCCAGGCCGAGATCCCGCCGCCGATCCAGAAGTATTCCCTCCCCTTGGGATCCATCGTCTTCGTTATGGAATCGCGATAATGCCGTTGTCCCAGGGAGGTGACCTTGATCCCTCTCACCTCCGCCGGTGGCACCGCCGGGAGGTTCACGTTGAGAAGGGTGTGGGGAGGGAAAGGGTCCCGGGCCAGAATCTGACCCAGAAAGCCCTCCAGGAGGGGTTGCCACCCGTCCAGCGTCTCGTAGTCATCCCCGGTGTAGGAGAGGGCCACGGAGGGAATGCCGATGACTGTGGCCTCCATGGCCGCCGCCACCGTGCCGGAGTAGAGGACATCCTCTCCCATGTTGGACCCGTGGTTCACGCCGGAGAGGCAGAAGTCGGGGCGGTATCCCAGCAGCTCGTTCACCGCCATGATGACGCAGTCTGTGGGTGTTCCGTCCACCACGTATGCACCGTCCTGGGAGATACGGGCTCGGAGGGGTCGGTGGATGGTGAGGGAATGGCTGGTGGCACTCTGCTCCCGGTCCGGTGCGACGAGGGCGACCTCCCCCTGGCTGCGAGCGGCGTCGGCCAGGACGCTGAGGCCCAGGGCCATATACCCATCGTCGTTGGTGCAGAGGATCCTCATTGGCTGCGGGCGGGAGGGGGTCGGAGAATCGACAACAGATCCTCGAGGTCCTTCTTCATGGACGAAAGAAACTCGGGGCCCATGACCTCCTGCTGCTCCTCCTCCAGGTCTCCCTCCTTCCGCAAGCCGAGAAGCTTCTGGTTCGCACCATCGATGGTGTATTTCTGCTCATAGAGGAGGTTCTTCACCAGGAGGATCAGCTCGACGTCCTTCGGTCGGTAGACACGGTTCCCGGCCCGGTTCTTGGAGGGTCGCAGGACATCGAACTGGGTCTCCCAGTAGCGGAGGACGTGGGGCTTCAGACCCGTCAGGTCGCAGACATCCCCGATGGAATAGTAGGCCTTCTTCAGGATAGGCTCGCTCACGGTTTTCCCCCTTTTCATGAATCCCTCACGACCACACCTCCGGCCTCGGCTGCCTGAGCATCAGGTTCCGTACTGCCTCGGCAGGGGCCCTGCCCTCCCAGAGCAGAGCGTGGACCTGTTCGCTGATGGGCATCTCCACCTGGACCGCTCTGGCCAGCTCCCTCACGGCCTGCACCGTCTTGACTCCCTCCGCCACTCCGCGCATGTCCGCCAGGATCTCCTGAAGGGTCTCTCCCCTTCCCAGGCGGTAACCCACGGTCCGATTCCGGCTCAGGGCCCCGGTGCAGGTGAGAACGAGATCCCCCATCCCGGCAAGTCCTGAGAAGGTGGCCGGATCTGCGCCCATGGCAACCCCCAGGCGGGTGATCTCCGCCAGTCCCCGGGTGATGAGTGCCGCCAGGGTGTTCTGTCCAAAACCCAATCCTGCCACGGCGCCCGCAGCGAGCGCGATGACGTTCTTCAAAGCTCCCCCCAATTCCACACCCAGCACGTCCGGGTTGGTGTAGACCCGGAAGTACTCCGTCTGGAATGCGGCCTGCGCGACCTCTGCGGCCCGGTCGGAGCGGCTGGCCACCACGACCGCGGTAGGCTGTTCTTCAGCCACCTCCTTGGCGAAGCTGGGGCCAGAGAGGAAGGTGAGACGATGCGACTGCTCCGACGTGAGGAACCCCGAGAGCACCTCGTCCATCCGCTTCCCGGTGGAGACCTCGATGCCCTTGGAGGCGCTGACCAGCTGGGTCTCCGGATGAAGCGCTTCGGCCACGCCCCCGAACACCGAAGACACGAACTGCGAGGGCACCACTGATAGCACCACGTCCTTCTCGGCCACCACATCCTGAAGCCGGGTACTGGCCTCCAGGCTGCGGGGGAGTCGCGCGCCGGGAAGAAAGGTCCGGTTCTCGTGGATCTCCTGGATATCCTTCACGACCTCGGGCTCTCTCGCCCAGATGGATACGCGGTGTCCCTTCTTTGCCAGAAGAGCTGCCAGGGCCGTTCCCCAGCTCCCGGCTCCCACGACCCCTACGGTCCGCAAGGGGTCGTTCATGCCCCCCTGCCCTCTCCCGGCCCCGGCCTGGTGGGTCCGGGTTCCGGCGCTCCATGTGCT
>JASFRP010000130.1:0-7719 GCA_050114895.1 Gemmatimonadota bacterium | reverse complement strand
AAGAAACGCCATGCGCCGCAAGGGTTTGGGTGGGTCCTTATTCCAATGCCAGCGCCTTCGTGGGCTGGACCTTGGCGGCACTCCTGGCGGGGAGGTAGCTGGCCAGCACTGCCACGCCTGCCAGGATCCCACCCATCACGAAGATCATTCCCATTCCGAGATCCGCATCGAACAGGCTCAGGGCGCTCAGGACCGCCCGGTGGATGAGAATGGCCAGGGGCGCCCCCAGGCCAATTCCAACGGCACTCATGATCAGACCCCGACGGGTCACCATCCCCACCAGCTGGCCCCCCCTTGCTCCGATGGCCATTCGGATCCCCATCTCCCGCCTCTCCTGGACCACCGTGTGGGCCATGACACCGTAGAGCCCGATCCCGGACAGAAACATGGCCAGGGCCGCCAGGGCGCCCACGAAGAGCCCGAGGAATGCCGGAGCCGCCAGCTCCACGTCGATGAACTGCTGAAGCGTCTGCAGCTGCGCGATGGGCTGGTCCGGGTCGACGTTCCAGACGGCACTCCGGACGTCGGACGCCAGGGCCGTAGGCTCACTCGCCGTGCGCACGACGAAGGCCACGTTCCGTAGAGGAAGCTGGGCCGCCGGAAGGAAGACCGCCGGTTCGACGAAGCCGTCGAGGGGGATTCGCCGCTGCATGAAGTCCTCCACCACCCCGACGATCTCCCTGGTCTCCCCCTGAAGCTCGAAGCGCCGACCCATGGGATCTTCGTCGGGGAAGTTCCTGCGCACGAACTCCTGGTTCACCACGGCGACGAACGGGGCGTCCTCCCGATCCAGCTCGGACAGGTTCCGCCCCGAGACCATGGGGATCTCCAGGGTCTCGAAGAAGGAGGGGCTGACGGCGTCCCAGTTCGTTCTGGGCCGTTGGCTCGGGTCGTCGAAGTCCTGTCCCTCCAGGGAGTAGAAGCTGTTGGGGATGGAACGACCCCTGGGGAGTCCGGCCAGGTGGGCCACGCTGACGACACCCGGGACCTCTTCCATCTCCCGGAGGATCTCATTCTTGACCCGCCGGACATCGGCCGTCTCCGGGTACTTGTACTCCGGAAGGGAAAGCTGGAAGGTGAGGACGTGGTCCGGGTTGAAGCCGTTGTCGGCGTTGACGAGGCCGTTCATGGCCTCCCTGAGCTCCGTGGCCCCCGTGAGCAGGGCCAGGGCTACAGCCACCTGTCCCACCACGAAGATGCTACGGAGCCGCTTCCGTCTACGCCCCGCCGTCCCACCTCGGCTCCCTTCGCTCAGCGCGTCCTTCAGGTCACCCCGAGTGGAGTGGAGTGCCGGCGCCAGCCCGAAGAGAATCCCCGTCAAGATGGCGATGCCCGCCGTAAGGAGGAGCGTCGGCACATCCAGGCTGGGTCGGAAGGCCTGGGGCAGCTCCGCCGGCATGGCGGAGTCCAGCCCCCGGATGACATAAAGCGACAGCAGGATGCCCAGGCCACCCCCTGCCAGTCCCAGGAGCACACTCTCCGTCAGGAGCTGGCGCAGGATCCGCCCCCTTCCGGCTCCCAGGGCCTTTCGGAGGGCCACCTCCTTCATCCGGGTCTCGGCCCGACTCAGGAGGAGGTTCGCCACGTTGGCGCAGGCGATGGCCACGCCGAAGAGGGATACGGCGATGAGGAGGAGGACGAGCTTCGCGTCGGTGGGCCCCGGGAACCAGTTTCGGGCGTTCTGGACCAGGAGCCCCCATCCGCGGTTGGCGTTCGGATATTCCGTCTCCAATCGGGCCTGAATGCCCGTGAGCTCCGCCCGGGCCTGTTCCACCGTGGCCCCGGGGCGAAGCCGCCCGAACACCAGCCACCCCTTGGAGCCCCGGCTGTCCATCTCGGCCAGGTCCGTCGGACGGAAGGCCTGGACTCCCGCGGGCAGCATCTCGAATCCCTCGGGCATGACACCGATGATGGTGTGGGGCGTCCCGTCCAGGGTGAGGGTTCTCCCCAGGACTTCCGGATCCCTCTCGAAGCGACGATCCCAGTACTGGTCCGTGATGACCACCACGCTACCTGCCCCGGGGGCTCCTTCCTCCGGGCGGAAGGCACGGCCCTGCGCCGGCTGGATCTGGAGGACCTCGAAGAGGTTGGGGGTTCCCACCGCCACCTGGATCTCCTCGGGCATATCCACGCCGGTGACGTTCTCCCGGTTGATGTCCATGGCCGCCATGGCGGAGACCGTCGTGGCCCCCTCCCTCCAATCCTTGAAGTTCCCCACCGAGGCGTTGGAGGCCATGTCGATGGGCTCGCCGTGCCTCAGCTCCCGAATCAGGATCAGTCCGTCCTGATCCCCGAAGGGCAGCGGCTCCAGCCAGAATCCGCTGGCCAGGGCGAACATGGCCGTGGCGGCGGCGATGCCCAGGGCCAGCGAAAGGGCCGCGACGGACGAGACCACCGGCGTCTTCGCCAGCATGCGGGTCCCGAATTTCAGATCCTGGAGTAGCGTGCCCATGCCCGAGGCCTTCGATCTGGATTGGAGAGGGCCCTGTCCGGTCCTGCCGGAGGGTGATTGCCTCGGGCCCCTACGGAGAGTCGAATGGGGAGGTTTCCGGAACGATTCTTGTAGGACAAAAAGACAGGGAGGTCACACGTTTTATGAGAATCCTGGATCCGGCTGGGGAAGCACAGTTCTTCGAGACCGTCCTTCGCTGTGTCGCCGACGGCGTTTTCACCGTGGACACGAACTGGCGCATCACCTCGTTCAATAGGGCTGCGGAGCGGATCACGGGGATTCCGGTGGACAGAGCCATCGGCCGGCGGTGCTCCGAGGTCTTCCACACGGACCTGTGTGAACGGGGATGTCCCATCCGGGAAACCCTGGAATCGGGGCTGGAGGTGATCGATCGACCGGCCCGGATCCTCACGAAGAGAGGGAGGCCCATTCCCATCAGCGTGAGCAGCGCCGTCCTTCGGGCCCAGGATGGAACGCTTCTGGGGGCGGTGGAGACCTTTCGGGATCTCTCCACCCTGGAACAGCTCCGGAAGGAGATCCGTAGCCAGTGGAGCTTCGAAGATATCATCGGGAAGAGCGAGGCCTTCCAGAAGATCTTCGCCATACTGCCGGATATCGCCTCCTCAGAGAGCACCGTCCTCATCGAGGGCCCTTCCGGGTCGGGGAAGGAGCTCCTGGCCCGGGCCATTCACAACCTCAGCCCCCGGCGGAAGCGTCCCTACGTGGTGGTCAACTGCGGGACCCTCCCGCCGAACCTGTTTGAATCGGAGCTCTTCGGCTACAAGGCCGGGGCCTTTACCGATGCCAGGAAGGACAAACCGGGGCTGATCACGAGAGCGGAGGGCGGAACGATCTTTCTGGACGAGATCGGTGACCTCCCGGCGGAGACCCAGGTCAAGCTCCTCCGGCTCCTCCAGGAGAGGGAATACCACCCCCTGGGAGGGGTGGAGACGCAACACGCCGACGTTCGCGTCGTGGCGGCCACGAACAGAGACCTCTCGGCCAGGGTGAGTCAGGGGAAGTTCCGAGACGATCTCTACTTTCGCCTGGCCGTCGTGCGACTCACCATCCCGCCCCTGAAGGAGCGGCGGCAGGACATCCCGTTCCTCATCGATCACTTCATTGAGCGCTTCAATGCCCGGAGGGGAAAGAGAATCCAGGGCGTGACCCCAGCGGTCATGGAGATTCTCATGCGTCACCCCCTCCCGGGGAACGTCCGTGAGCTGGAGAACGTCATCGAGTATTGCTTCGTCCTCTGTCATAATGGCCTCATCGACGTGACGCACCTCCCGGACGACCTCCAGCCGGGAGGAGCCGCCAGCATCGCCCCGGGGCCGTCGGAGGCCCATCGTCCCCTGGAAGTGGGAGAGGCGGAGGTGATCCGGCGGACCCTTGCCCGGAATGCAGGAAACCGAGCCACAACGGCCGAGGAGCTACGGGTAAGCCGGACGACCCTCTGGCGGAAGATGAAGCGGTACGGAATCGGGGCGGACGATTTCAGGGACGGGCCGCTGGTGTCTGAGTGATTGTTTCAATTCCGAAACGATGAAACACGACCAACGGTTCATTCCTGAAACATCCCGGATCTGAGCCGGACCTCGCCTGAAACACCTAACACATTACCCTACATAGTATTAGAAGAACACCCAGCCTTTCGGACGGGATTGGTCTGGCCCTTGCGATACTTCCAGGCGAAACCTGGAGGTTCGCACGTGAAAGTTGCCATTCCCCGGATGGGAGAGTCGGTGGCCCCCTGCTTCGAGTACTGCACGACCATGGCCATCTTCACCGTCGGTCACTCCGGCGGAGTGGATCAGGTGGACTTCCCCCTCTCCAGCCGTGAACCCTTTGACAGGGTTCGCCTTCTCAGGGACCAGGCCGTTGACACCCTGATCTGCGGGGGAATGCGAGAGGCCTATGAAGACCTCTTGAGGGCCGGCGGCTTCCAGGTGATCTCGTGGGTTTCAGGCTACGTGGAGGACCTCTTGAGGACCTTCCTCCGAGGTGAGCTCCGTTCCGGTATGGAGCTGCCTATGGAGGACGGCCTGGATCTTCTGACCATGGACCGGATGACGGAGCGCTGATCGGTGGCTACCGCGCAGAAATACGCCTACAACGTCGAAGCGAAGGGCCTGGAAGGGACGGACAAACCTCGTCGGTTTCTCAAGGCCTTCGCAGCCATCCTGCGGCACGGGAACTATCACCTTGCCCTGGACACCTATTCTCGCCTCAGCACCCGATGCGCTCGGTGCGCCGCTTCCTGCCAGCTCTACCAGGCAACGGGGGCCGACGAGGATATCCCCTGCCACCGCTCGGAGCTCCTTCTACGGGTCTATCGGCGGTACTTCACCCAGAGCGGGATCCTGCGGGCCAAGCTCTTCGGAGGGTTCACCCTTACCGACGAGTACATCGACGAGATGGCCGAGTCGTACTGGCGGTGCACGGCATGTCGTCGGTGCAAGGCCACCTGCCCGGTCGGCATTGACCACGGCCTCGTCACCCACCTGGCCCGGTGGATTCTGGCGGAGACGGACCTCATCCCCCGGGCCCTCCTGGTGTCGGTACGGGAACAACTGGAAGGGGCGACGCGGAACACTTCCGCGATCCCGGTCCCGGCGTTGAAGGATACCTGCGAGTTCCTGGAGGAGGAGCTCCAGGACATCTACAACGTGGAGATCAAGTTCCCCTTCGACATCGAGGAGACGGAGTTCGTGTTCTTCCCGGCGGTATCGGATTTTCTCATGGAGGCCGACACCCTCATGGGGAACGCGGCGGTCATGCACGTCACCGACGGGTCCTGGACCATCGGAACCGGCAATTACGACGGGATCAACTACGGCCTCTTCTACTCCGACCGGATGATGGAGCGGATCGTCAACCAGATGATCCAGGAGACCCGCCGTCTCAAAGGCCGCAAGATCCTCATCGGGGAGTGTGGCCATGCCACGCGTTCGGCCTGGTACGTCCCGACCTTCGGCGGGCCCGACGCTCCCCCGGTGGTGAACTGTCTCGAGCATGCGTGGGACCAGCTTCGGGCCGGGAATATCCCCTTGAAGCCGGAGAGGATTCCGGAACGAGTCACCTACCACGATCCCTGCAACATCTCACGTGTCGGGCGAATCGTGGAGCAGCCCCGGGAGATCCTGAAGGCCATCTGTGCGGATTTCGTGGAGATGACCCCGAACCGCACCGAGAACTACTGCTGTGGGGGGGGTGGCGGCACGGTCTCCATCGACGAGATCCGCAAGTTCAGGACGGGTCCCCTGGGCAAGAGGAAGGCGGATCAGATTCGGGACACGGGAGCGCAGATCGTTGTCTCCCCCTGTGCGAACTGCAAGAAGCAGCTGAGGGAGCTGTGTCAGGACAATGGCCTGGAGGAGGTGGAGGTCGTGGGCGTTCACGACCTCCTTCTCCGGGTCATCGATTTTGGGGTTCCGTCGGTGGGTGCCGGCGACGAAGCGGAGGAGAGTCAGGGAGCGGTGGCGGCGGACTGAGTGAGTGAAGGAATCGAACTGCTGCGATAGGGAAGACGGCAAATGGACGTTTGGCTTCGATTGGCCCAGGGACCCTTCTTCTGGACGGCCCTGGCCTTCATGATCTTCAGCCTCCTCCGGCATGTGGTCCTCACCATCTGGGAAGGGGCCCTGGCGTACCGGAGAGCAGGCGACAAGGACATCCCGATGGGACAGGTACTGGGGAACACTCTGAAGTGGCTGATTCCCGTTGGCCGCCTCCGAAACCGATGGCTGTATAGCCTGACGACCTTCCTCTTCCACGTGGGTGTGATCCTGGTGCCTCTTCTGTTGGCGGGGCACATCGCCCTGTGGGAGAAGGGTCTGGGAGTCTCCTGGCCGGGCCTCCCCAACGTCGTGAGCACGGCCCTGACCCTGGCCGTCCTGGTCACGGTCCTGGCCATCCTCCTCCAGCGTATCTGGGCGGGAGACAGCCGGGCTCTGGGGAGGTTCCAGGACTACGCGCTCCCCCTTCTCATCGCGGTACCCTTCGCCACCGGATTCCTGGTCATGCACCCGGCCTGGAACCCTTTCTCCCGGGACCCCACGCTCCTGGCGCACGTCCTGAGCGCGGACCTGCTGATCTTCCTGGTCCCCCTGACGAAGCTCAGCCACATGATTCTGTTGCCCTTCACGCAGCTCATCGGGGAGCTGGGCTGGCACTTCCCGCCGGATGCGGGAAGCCGGGTTGCCGTGACACTGGGCAAAGAGAACGAGCCGATCTGACCATGCCTGCTGCGATACTTGTCGATACCACACGATGCACCGGATGCGAAGAGTGCGTCCTGGCGTGCAAGGAGGAAAACGACCTGGGTCCGGACCGACTGAGACCCGGGCAAGAGGCCGTGGACGGCCTCTCCTCCACGCGGTTCTCCACCATTCTCCGCAAGCCTGACGATCACTTCGTTCGGCAGCAGTGCCGTCATTGCCTGGAGCCGGCCTGCGTGAGCGCGTGCCTGGTGGGGGCCATGCAAAAGACACCCGAAGGGCCCGTGATCTACGACTCGGAGCTCTGTATGGGATGCCGGTACTGCCTGATGGCATGCCCCTACGGAATTCCCCGCTACCAGTGGGACGCGGCGGCTCCCCTGGTTCGGAAGTGCACCATGTGCTACCCCCGGATCAAGGAAGGAAAGGAGCCCGCCTGCGTGGAAGCATGTCCGGAGGAGGCTCTCCTCTTCGGGGAGCGGGAAGATCTGCTCCGGGAGGCTCACAACCGCATCGCACAGAACCCGGACCGGTACGTGCCCCACGTGTGGGGAGAGAAGGAGGTGGGAGGGACATCCGTCCTCTACCTGGCCGACATCTCGCTGGGGTTCCTGGGGTGGGCCCAGAATCTCCCGGAGGAAGACCTCCCGCACCTGACGTGGCAGGCCCTCCATAAGGTCCCTGGCGTGGTGCTGGGGATGGGGGGGCTCATGGGAGGCATCTACTGGGTCATCAACCGGAGGATGCGCCTGGCGGCTCAGGCCGCCGACGCCGCAGGAGGGGGAGGCGTTCCGGCTCCGTCCCCGGAAGACCTCAAGGAGGAGGGAGGGGAAGATGACCGCTAGGCTCACGACCCTGAAGACCGTCCTCTGGACCCTGGTGGGGGTCCTGGTGGCGGTGAGCGTGGTTCGCTTCGTCCACGGCCTGGGTGCCGTCACCAACCTCTCAGATGGCGCGCCCTGGGGCCTCTGGATCGGCTTCGATGTCATGTCCGGGGTGGCCCTGGCTGCTGGAGGGTTCGTCCTTGCGGCCACCGTCTACATCTTC
>JASFRP010000129.1:0-7732 GCA_050114895.1 Gemmatimonadota bacterium | reverse complement strand
AGAAAGACTCCGCCAGAGAGGAGTATGAGGTCCCGTCCGGAGAAGTCCCGGCCCAGCACGGAGAAGAACGGAGCCCTCAAACGCATGATCCACACGATGGAGAAGAGGAGCGCCAAACGACTGAGCATCGCCAGACTCAGGCCCAGCCTCCAGGCCTTCTTCTGGTCAGCCTTCGGAAGCCGGCCCGCGACGATGGCGATGAAGACGATGTTGTCGATCCCGAGGACGATCTCCAGGACCGTCAGGGTCGCCAGGGCGATCCAGCCTTCGGGTGCGGCGATCCATTCCATGGATGGGGCCTCGCCTGTGTTTCGGTCTATGGGGGAAAACGCCGCGAAAGATGCACGCCCGGCGGGAGGAGCGGAAGGGGAGACGTCGGGTGGGTGCCCCGACCCCTGACGCCCGGGATTCGCCACCTCCATCCAGCGGGGGAAAGGACCCCCGATTCAGGTGACTTCTACCGAACGGAACAGCGCGAGGGTACGTTACGTACTGAGAAGAAACCCTGGCGTTCCTGGTCCCCGGGGGGTTCCCGGCCGGCCCCGTGTTCGTCCGAGAGCAAAGGAAGCAGAGACGGCGTTGTTCGACCTTCGAACCCTTCTCCAGGAAGTGGGACGCCGGCACGTGGCAAGAGTGGCGGTGCTGTACGCGGCCGTCGCGTTCGGCATTCTGGAGGCCGCGGACATCATCATTCCCGCCCTGGGCCTCCAGGAGTGGACCATCCGCTGGGTGATTGCATTGGCCCTCATCGGATTCCCGGTCACACTCGTGCTGGCCTGGATCTTCGACTTCACTCCGTCGGGGGTGGTTCGGACCCAGACACTGGAGCCCGGAGAAGAAGCGAGGGTGGGGCACAGGCGCGCCAACAGGCCCTTCGTATCTGCGGTTCTTCTTCTCTTCAGCGGCGCCCTGGTGGCCATCGCGGCGTACTTCGCCTTCGAGTGGTCGGTGTCCTCCACCCCCTCCGGTACCGATCCAGCTGTCCAAACGGCCTCGGAGCTGAATCCTCTCCGGGTCGCGGTGCTGCCCTTCTCCGATCTGGACGGCACGGACGAGAGCGGGTTCCTCGCCAACGGAATCCACGACGACATCCTGAATCATCTGGCCAAGATCGACACCCTGCAGGTCATATCCCGTACCACGGTCCTCCAATACCGCGACACCGAGAAGTCCGCCGGGGTCATCGGACAGGAGCTGGGGGCGGGGTCCATCCTGGAAGGAAGCGTCCGGCGTCAGGGCAACCGGATCCGGGTGGTGGCTCAGCTAATCAATGCACAGACGGACAACCACCTGTGGTCCCAGGACTACGACAGGGAGCTGGAAGACATCTTCCAGGTTCAGAGTGAGATCGCGCAGGAGATCGCCCGGGCCCTGCAGGTGCAGCTCACCTCCGCCGAGATGGAGGAGCTGGCGGTTCCCACCGTCGTCACCGGGCCCGCCTATAACGCTTACGCGGAGGGAATCACCCACTGGGATCTCCGAGAGAACCGGATGAGCGCCGTCAGGGCAGCGGATCTCTTCCAGGAGGCCACGGAGCTCGCACCCGATTTCGCCCAGGCCCACGCCGCGCTGGCCCAGGCTCGGATGTGGCTCTTCTGGAATTTCCCCGGATCCCAGGACCAGGCGGAGCTCGCCCGGGAGGCGCTGGACCGGGCCCTCGATCTGGCTCCCAATGCTGCGGAGACCCTCCTGGCCCAGGGGTACTTCTATTTCTACGGCCGGGGAGACGCCCAGGAGGCGCTTCGCTCCTTCAGACAAGCTCAGAGGCTCAAGCCCAGCGACGCCGACGTCATCAGCGCCATCGGTTTGATCCTCCGGGGGCAAGGGGAGTGGGCCGCAGCGGTGGAGAAGTTCCAGGAGGCGAGGAGTCTGGACCCACGCTCCTACAACCTCAACTACACCCTGGCGGAGACCCTCCTTCGGATGCGTCGTTACGAAGACGCGCAGAGCGCCTACGACCTGGCGGCGAGGCTCGCCCCGGAGGTCCCCTCCGTGCACCGGGACGGTATGCGCGTCCGGTTGGTGATGACCGGGGACACGGTGGCGGCTCGGGAGTACGTGGAGGCGCTTCCCCGGAATCTCAATCCCTCCATCGTGAGCTTGCTGCAGGCCGATCTCGCCTATTACCGGGGGGACTTCCAACGGGCGCTGGGGGCACTGGAGGCGCAGGGGGCGCAAGGGTCACAGGGAGCTCAGGGCCCTCGCAGCGGCCGCTCCCACGAGAGACTGGCGATTCTCTACCACCTGATGGGCAACGAGGCCCTCAGCAAAGCCCACGCCGATTCTCTTCGAGGGGCGAGCCAGGCTGTTCTGGACGCGGCCGCCGCCAACCCGGGACCGGACCAGACCGGCGTGAAGGCCCGTGCTCATGCCAAGCTCGGGATCGCGTACGCTCTCCTGGGTCAGGGTCTCGCCGCGTTGACGGAGGGATTCACGGCCGTTTCCAGCCTCCCGGTCACGGTGGACGCCTACGAGGGTGGGAACCACCTCTGGGACCTGGCCCTCGCCATGACCCTCATGGGGGAGACGGAGCTGGCCCTGGAGCAGATAGAGACGGCCTTGTCCATACCCTCCCCTCTGACCCGAGCCGACCTGGTTCTGGATCCTGTCTTCCGGCCCCTTCGAGACGATCCCCGTTTTCAGGAGCTTCTGGGGATCGTCCGATAGGTCTTTTCAAACAATTACAGCCGTCGGGGGATCAAAGGGTGTGAAGAACGACGAAACATCCTCCGGAGATGGAATGGGTGCTCTTCCGTTGGCAAAGGCCCTAGATACGGGGTCCCGGGACTCGGTAAGCACCGAGACCCTGGTGGAACGGGCCCAGGGAGGAGACACCCATGCCTTCGAAGCGATCTACCGGCGGCTCGTGGGGCGGATCTACGCCCTGTGCCTGAGGATGTCCAGAGATCCGCAGAGGGCCGAGGAGCTCACCCAGGATGTGTTCGTCAGGGCGTGGGAGCGCATGGGGAGCTTTCGTGGAGACAGCAGATTCACCACCTGGCTTCACAGACTGGCCGTGAACGTGGTGCTTCAGGCCGGCAGGACGAGGGGACGGAGGGAATCCCGGGAACACCTGGTCGCGGATCCGGGGGAGTACTCGGCGAGGGTGGTTCGGGAGATGCCAGGGACCCGAGTGGATATCGAGAGGGCCATCGCTGCGCTCCCGGACGGCGCCAGAACTGTACTCGTGCTCAGGGATATCGAGGGGTACAAATACGACGAGATCGCCGAGATCCAGGGTGTGGCCCTGGGGACGGTGAAGGCGCAGATCCACCGGGCCAGGAGAATGTTGAGGGAGGCATTGGGGTTATGAAACGGCACGCCAGCTTCGAAGAGCTCCAGGACTTCCAGGAGGGCCTCCTCCCTCCGGAGGAGAACGAAGCGGTCCGTGGTCACCTGGAGCGCTGCCCCTCCTGTCGCAGGGACCTGGAGGCCTTTTCGAATCTCCTGAGGGAGATGGGCGATCTCCCCCGGGAAGCGGAGCCGTCCCGGGATCTCTGGCCGCAGATCGAATGGCGGATCGGAAGGGAGGCCGGTGCGGTTCGGGGGGCAGAGGGGCCTGCGCCTTCGGACGTGAAGCGCCGGCGCCAGATCACGCTCCCGGCCTGGCAGCTTCTGGCCGCCAGCATCACTCTGGCCCTCGTCTCCGGAGGTGTCGTCTGGGTCGCGCTCTCGGGGGGAATCCGGGATTCCGGGCCCGTAGCGTCGGTGCCCATGGACGTGTCCCTGGCGCAGCCCGCGGGATGGGAGACGGCGCTGGACGAGTACCACGACGCCGTTTCAGACCTGGAAGAGGTGCTGGAGGTGGGGAGGGACGTGCTGGACCCGGAGACGGTCAGGATCCTGGAAGAGAACCTCCAGGCCATCGACAGTGCCATCAACGAGGCCCAGGCTGCCCTGGCGCAGGATCCGGGCAGCAAGGTCCTCCGGCGGTTCCTGGCGGAGAACCTGAGGCGGAAGATCGACCTCCTCCACCGAGCGGCCGCTGCAGTCTACGCCAACACTTAGCAACGGCATCAGGGGAATATCATGCTCACCACCATCGTCATCGGCGCGTTGAGCGCCGCAGCGCTGATTCAGCAGACCGACACCATCGTCGCCCTCGACGGTGCCTCCCGGCTGTCCCTGGAGAACTTTCGGGGGGAGGTCGTGGTCCGGACGTGGGATAGGGATGCCGTTCAGGTGAGGGCCGACCACCCTGACACCCGGTACATCGAGATAGACCGGCGCGGCAGCACCGTCAGCATCGAGGTGGGTACGAATCGGGGGATGGGCATTGCCGGTTCCGTGGACTTCGAGCTCACGGTGCCCAGGGGCATGGATCTCTCCATCGAGGGGATGGCCCTGGAAGTGGATATCGAAGGCACAGAGGGAGAAGTGGAGGTGAACACCGTCCACGGAAACATCACCCTCACCGGGGGGCGGGGTAGCGTCTCCCTGGAGTCCGTCAACGGCGAGATCGTCGTGGACGGTGCGGAAGGGGACCTGGACGTGAGTGGGGTCGCCGGCGGTGTGACCATCCGGAACTCCTCCGGAGACATCTATGTGGAAGGGGTCGGCGGGCCCGTGACGCTCCAGGGGGTGACGTCCCGGGATATCGAGGCCGGGACGGTGGGGGGGGCGCTTCGCTTCGAGGGGAGCATCATGGACGGAGGGATCTACACCTTCGGGACCCACGGGGGGCAAATCTGGCTCTACCTCCCCGAAGCCATGAACGCACGGGTCGAAGCCGTAACGCTGGCGGGGAGCATCGAAGTGGACTATCCGGGGGCCCCTTCCGAGCCCACCCGTGGCCATGGAGTTCCGGGCCTGCGGGAGATGGAGGTCACCTTCGAGACGGGCACGGGCTCGGCCCGCGTCGACGTGGAGACCTTCGGCGGCACCATCCACATTCTCCGGGCGGGAGGAGGGATGTAGCGGGGGGCTCGTGAAGGGGTCATACAGGGTGGGGGCCGAACGACTCCCCGCCTGAGATCCCCGGGCCAGGGGTTTGAAGCGGCGAGACCCGCCGGCGGAACATCCGCCGGCGGGTCTCGCTTGTGCAAGATCTGCCCCCATGCACGTCATTCCGGTCAGAGGCGGGCCGTTGTTTCCAGCGCCGGAGGCGTGACCATGCCTGTTAAAGAGTCCCGGCAACGAGCTTGAAGGGGGATGAATCGGCGATGTTCGTGAACGGGCGGCTCTTTCGGCTGAGGCAAGGGGTATGGAAAGAACGCGGACTCACGAGCCTGTCCCGCCAGGAGCTGGAGGGGGCCCGCAGGCGATTTATCTCCGGAGATGACGAAGCAAGGTGAGCGTTGATTGGGGAGAGGTCTACCGGTCCACCTTCCAGGAGTTGGTGAGGTTCCTCCACCGGAAGGTCTGGGACGGCGAACGGGCCAGGGACCTGGCACAGGAGGTCTTCGTCCGGGCGCTCAGACACGAGCCGGACCAGCCCAGGGCGTGGGTCTTCAAGGTGGCCATGAACCTGGCCCGTGACGAAGCTCGAACGGTGCTCAGGAGGAAGCGCCACCTGGCCCTGCTGAAGAGTGAGTCGGAGGTGGGGGTGAAGGTCGCGACGCCGGAGGACGAGTTGGCCTCCCAGGAGCGATGGGCCCAGGTGAGACGGGCGCTGGACGCGGTATCGGACCGTGACCGGGAGGTCCTCCTCTTGTGGGACGCGGGTCTGAGCTATGGGGAGATTTCGGACGTGATGGAGCTTTCACCGGGAGCCGTCGGGACGACCCTGGCCCGGGCCCGGAGACGGCTGGTGGAAGCCCACGGCCAGATGGAGCAGGAACATGCGGCACATAACTGACGGTGAGCTCCACGCGTACCTGGATGGTGCTTTGAGCCATCTGCCCGAAGGGCGCGGGGACGAGATCAGACACCACCTGGAGGAGTGTTCTGTCTGTCGTGAGCGGTTGAGGGACGAGGAGGAGCTCCGTGCGCAGGCACGGGATCTCCTGGCCGGGGCGACTCTCGAAGAGGTGCCTCTGCCTCCCTTCGAGGAGCTCCGTGCAAGGGCCGCGGCTGCAGAAAACTCCCAGACCCAGGAGGGTTCTGCCCCCCGGCGGCGGGGTCCGCTCCTGCGTTTCCCCCTGGCCTGGGCGGCTACGGTGGTCCTGGCCCTCGGAGTCGGTTGGATGGGTGGGGAGATCTGGCGGAGCGGGCCTCGGGCCATGAGGGTAGCGCCGGAGGTGCGTTTCGAGGCCCGACCGAGCGAAGCCGACATGGATTCCCCGCTGGGAGGGAACGTCCGGGATGACGTGGTGGATGGGTCTCGAACCGCGTCCGATTCCCCCGCCGAGACCGGTACCGGCGCCCCCTCCGAAGGCGTGGCCGCAGATCTCATGGGACCGGTGGAGGGAGGCCGGCCAGAGGCCGAGATCGACCCCACGACCGCGGAATCCGTCCCGGCGGTCGCCGGTGGACGGGGAGCAGCCGGTGAGCCCACGGAGGAGAGGGAGAAGCTCGCGGTCCAGGAGGTCCGGGCGCCGGGAGCCCGGGTGGGGGCCGTGGCTCCGGCCCCTTCGGCGGCGGTAGTGTCTCCTGAGATGCCCCCGGGCCGTGAGGCCATGGAGGACGAAGCAGACGTCCTGTTCAGGAGCCTCTCGGCCTCGGAGGAGACCTCCATGGCCGTGCCGGGACTCGACCTCGTGGCGGTGGAATTCCAGGAGTGGACGCCCGGTGAGCGGGCCCTCTACATCCGCCAGCTTCTGCCCATGGGCGACACCCTGGAGCTCCGGTATCTGGGGCTGTTCATGGGCTCGGATCCGGAAGCCGCCAATACACTCCTGACGCAGAGCCGGGCTCCTGAAGAGGCTCCCGAAGGACCTCTCTCCCCCAAGGTCATGGAGGCGTCTCTCCCACCGGGTTGGAACCAGGTGGTGATGCGCTGGGGCCGGGGGTGGCTGGTGGCCCGGGCCCCCCTTTCCGTGGAATCCCTCCGAGGAATCCTGCGGGGCCTGCACTGACACCTGTGCGCTCCGGGTTCCCATCCCGGATGTACACCCACCGCGCTTTCCCGGTAACTTGATGCCCGGCCGGCTCACCCCACGGGGGGAGCCTCCCAGGCTTCTCCTTCCAGAGGTGGACCATGCACAGCGCCATCCGGCTTCCTGCCCCGAGTCTCGTGGCACTCATATTCCCGGCTCTGATCCTGATTCCCGGAGCCCTGTCGGCTCAGTCCACGGGAGTGGCTCGGGCGGCCGCCTCCATCACGGAGGAGGATTTCTACAATCGGGTCGAGGTCATTGCCCACGATTCCATGATGGGGCGGGACACCCCGAGTCCGGGACTGGACAAGACCGCCCGGTGGGTCGGCGACGAATTCCGTCGTTTCGGACTGAAGCCCGGGGGGGATGACGGGAGCTTTCTCCAGGAGTACGTGATTCAGATGGTGGCTCCGGACTTGGAGAACTCCGTCATCCGGGTCTCGGGAGGAGGGGAGCTAGCCTTCGGAAGAGACGTCATTGCGGCCCTCGGAACCCCCGCCGAGGAGGAAGTGGCCGGTGGGGTGGTCCTCCTGGCGGGTGGGGCCCTCCCGGAGGGCATCGGAGAAGAGGAGATGAGGGGCCGTCATCTCATTCTCCTCCTCCCGGAGGACACAGCCGGTCAGAGCCGGCGGGCCCAGATGCAGATGCTGAACGACATCGTGGCTGCCGAGCCCGTCTCCATCATGCTCGTGAACCGCCAGAGCGACGCCGACTGGAACCAGGCGGCCGCCCTTCAAGGGCAGAGAACCCAGCCC
>JASFRP010000128.1:0-7754 GCA_050114895.1 Gemmatimonadota bacterium | reverse complement strand
CCCGGGAGTTCCTGGACTAGGTCAGCGCGGTGGAGGCGGCAGAGCGACGCCCCGCCTCGATCCAACGAGTTGCCGGCCCAGTTCCGGGTTAAGACACCCTACCGGACCCCGTGGCCGTAGAGGATCAGTTCTCCGGCATCCACATAGGCCCAGCCACCGTTCATGTGGTCGAATTCCTCGACCCCGGCAGGCATGGGGTCGATCCGAATGGCGACGACGCCCCGCACCATGGATCCGCCGTTGTGATCGGCATCTTCCCGGAAGTCGAAGCCGTCTTCGCACCCCGAAGGCGAGACCCTGGAACCGCGATCCGGTCTCCCGGGGTTCCCCTGAGGCACCACCAGGCGCAGGGGCCCCTCTCCGACGATCCTCCCATCCGTGGCATCCAGCGTGGACGGGTCCAGAAGCACCCCCTCCCGTTCCCAGGCGAGCATCAGCCACTGCTCCCCGGGGATGGGAGAGCCGTCTGCAAGCGCCGGGGGGAGGGTCTCCGGGTACCGGACGAAGCCGCATTCGGCTCCCAGGGTGCCGGTGTCCAATCCCGCATGGAAGAGAGGCTGTGGAAAGGGCGTTTCCACATCTTCAATGGGGAGGGACTTCATATACCCGTCCGGTGCTACGACCGTAATCCCGGTGGCCCCGGCGAGGTCGATGGCATGGGCGGCCAGCAGATCGACGACCCTGACGCCGGTGTAGGTCACGTAGTCGTCGGACGCCTGCTGGGTCGCGTTTACCAGGAGGAGCTGTGAGTGGAGGGGGAGCATCTTCAGCTCTTCCAGACTCACGGTGAGGAGGGGGGCCATCAACTGGCCCGGCTGGCTGAGCTCGCTCCCTGGGTACCGCCCGGCCAGGAGCTCCTCCTCATTCCGGTAGCCATCCCCATCCGAGTCGTTCTCCCCGATGCGCTCAAGGGCTCGCACGCTTCTCCCGGCGGCCATGTAGTCCCGGCCGAACGCGTTCAGGGTTTCCCGGGCGTCTCCCCCGGCCCCCTGAAGAAGGAGATCGTGGCAATGGTCGCAGGAGCTCCCCGCCAGCCCGCCCTCCACGAACCTGCCCGAGTGACAGGTCTGGCAATCGTCCAGTCGAGTTCCCACCAGGGAGGGATAGGCGCCCACCAGGTTGTTGGCATCGACATCGTTTTCATGCCCCTTGTAGGAGCGGGAGGAGACCTGGTCCCCGGTGCATCCCAGGAGAACGCTCAGAAAGAGCAGGCCAATGGCTCTCATGTCCCTTCTTCCTTCCCTCCGAAATCCGATTTGTCACGGATCACCTTTCGGTGCCAGACCGAGTAGTGTCGGTACCGGCCCGGCATGTGGGAACCGACGGAGCCGATCACCAACACGGCCAGGAGAATCGGGAGACGAAAGTCCCACGCCAGCGGCACAGCGGCGAAGAGCGCCACCTTCGTGAGGGTCATGACCCCGCTGAGCTGGTGAAACCAGAGCCATCGAGCTCCGGACTCGACCAGAACCAGGGCCACTCCGCTTCCCACCGTCACCCAGAAGCTCACCTGCAGCCTTTCGGGCGAGATGTCGAAGGCGAGCCCTCCCAGCAGGAGCCCCATGGCGCCGATATGGATCGTCCGGAATCCGATCTTCAACGCACGGATCATGTCAGGACTCCGGCTCTCCTGTGCGGGCACCGGGCACGAATCCCGGGAGCTCGCCCAGGGCCTTCCGGAACTCGGACGACCGCAGAACCTGCAGGAAGGCCTGCGTCGGTTCTCGCTGGAGCCGATCCCGGAGGGCCAGGAAGTCGTATTCCTCGTCCCTCAGGGGCGTGAACCCCAGGCCGTACGCCACCGCGACCGCCTCGATCCCGAGGCCCCAATCGGCGCGTCCCGACGCCACCGCGGCGGCCACCGCGTTGTGGGAGCGCGTCTCCACCTCGTAGCCGGCGATCTCCGCACGGAGATCCACCGGGGAGATGCCGCTGTCCCGGGCGATCTCGTCGAGAAGGAGGTCCAGGAGAACACGGGTCCCTGCTCCACGGGTGCGGTTGAGCATCCGCAGCCCGTCCATCCTCGCCAGCATCTTCAGGGTCGGTGGTTTCTCCGGGAACGCGTTCTTGCGGTAGTAGATGCCCTGACGTCTGACGTAGCCCTTGATGAGGACCCCTTCGTCCCCCAGCCGTGTCAGGGCCGCCTGGTTGTAGATACCGGAGCTGGGGTCCAGGAGGTGGACTCCGGCGAGGTCGGTCTCCCCCCTGGCGCAGGCCTCGACACCGGCGGACGAGCCGACGTTGATGACCTTGGCCGTCAGGCCGCGCTCCTCCCGCAGCAACGCCAGGGCCAGATCGACCCCCCGGCAGTGGCTGCCGATGAGAGTCAGGTCCGCCGTCTTCAACCTGTGTGCGAGAGGCGCCACCTGGACCACCTCCCCCTCCGCGACCACGGGACGATCGGCTGCCACCTCCATGCTCCCGTCGGCCTGGGCGAAGGCGTGGATGGATCCGGAGGCCCCGGAGATGGGGTAGGCTGCCGGCATCTGTCCGGTGCGGGGCACGAGATGAACGAGCACGTACTCGTGCCTCCCCTCCGCCGAGTGGTATCTCACTGCGAGGCGTGCCTGGACCGACTCCGACTCCGCCTCCACCGGGAGGTTGGCGAGACGGCGTATGACGGGAGAGACAAAGAGGTTGAACGTGATGATGGCGGAGGTCGGAAAGCCGGGGAGCACCACCACCGGGCGACCCTCCCAGGCCGCCAGCACGATGGGCTTGCCCGGTTTGATGCCGACACCGTGAACCAGGATACCCGGTGGGGCCGTTTCATCGATGATACCAAAGGTCAGGTCGCCCGCACCTTTGGATGTGCCCCCGGAGAGAATGACGGCGTCGAATTCGTCGCGAGCCCTCTCGCATGCGGAACGGAGCGCCGCTTCGTCGTCCGGTATCACCCCCAGGAACTCCGCTTCCCCGCCGTTGTCCCGGACGGCCCCTGCCACGGTGGTGGCGTTGGAGTCGTAGATCTTGCCGGGTTCCAGGGGTCGACCGGGACTGAGCAGCTCGTCCCCGGTGGAGAGGATGGCCACCCGGGGCCGCCTCGATACCTGCACACGGTCGATTCCCAGGGCGGCGAGGACGCCGAGCTCCCGGGTGGTGAGCCTCTCACCGGCCCGCAGCACCGTCTCGCCCATACGCATGTCCGCGCCGGCCACCTGGATGTTCGCCCCCGGCGCCACCGGTTTGTAGAGAAGGAGCCTGCCACCCTCCACCTCGCTGTGCTCCACCATCTGCACGGCGTTTGCGCCCCGGGGAATCACCCCACCGGTGGCCACCTCGAGGGCCATGCCGGGCGTCACCTCCGTCTCGGGTACCGTGCCGGCCGGTGCGGTCTCGGGGGCCAGCTCGAGGCTCACCGGCGCGTCCTCTTCGGCATCGAAGGTGTCGGCCGCCCTCACGGCGTACCCGTCCACCAGCGCACGGTCGAAGGGCGGCACGTCGACGGGTACGACGATGTCCTCGTGGAGCACCCGGTCCTGAGCCTCCGGGAGGGGCACCTCCTGGGTGCCCAGGGGGCCGAGTCGCAGCGCATCGTGCCAGATCCGCTCCGCCTCCGACTTGCTCACCGTCTTCAGGAAATGGATGCCCTTGCGTCCCATCGCTCCCCCTTCGGTACGCGCAACCGGTGAAGAGACCCCTCAGAAGAGATGGACTTCGACCTCCGTTCCTGCCTCCAACCCCTCATCGTCCCGGGGCACGATGATGAAGCCGTCGGCCCGAGTCACGGAGGTGAGCACGCCCGAGCCGCCGGACCGGAGCGGCTCCACCTCTTCGCCCTCTACCAGCTGCACTCGGACGAAATCGGTGCGGTTGAGCGCCGAAGCGACTTTCCGCCGCAGACGCCCCCGGACGCGCCGATTGAGTCGTTCCTCCCGCTGCCCGAGGAGGATCTGGAGAGCCGGGCGGACAAACACGTCGAACCCGACCATGGCGGCTACGGGATTGCCCGGGAGGAGCACGGCCAGGGCTCCTGGAAGCCGGCCGAAGGCAAGGGGTGAGGCCGGTCGGATGTTCACGCCGTGTACCAGGAGCTCGCCGACATCCGCCAGAAGGCCCGGAAGGTAGTCTTCCTTGCCCGCAGAGGTGGCCCCAGTGGTCAGGAGGACGTCTCCCTGGAAGCCCTCCAGCGCCGAGCGGAGCACCTCCCGGTCGTCGGGCAGCGTGCCGAGAGACCGAACGGCGCCACCGGTCTGTGTGACCAGCCCCTCCAGGAGGAAGCGGCAGGAATTGACCACCTGGCCCGGCTGGCCAGCCTCGGCCGCTCCCGGCTCCACCAATTCGTTGCCGGTGGAGAGGATGCCCACCACGGGACGCCGGGTCACCCGCACCTCGGTCATCCGGATGGATGCGAGGACGCCGAGATCCTGTGGTCTGAGGACCCTCCCTCGTTCCAGGACCTTGTCACCCTCCTGGATGTCCTCTCCCGCCCGGGCGATGTTCCGCCCCGGCACCACCGAGCCGTGGGCAAGGACCACCTTGCCGTCATCGGTGGCGTACTCGGCCATGAGCACCGCATCGGCCCCATCCGGCATTACTCCGCCGGTCATGATCCGCACCGCTTCACCCTGCTCCACCCGGAGGCCTCCTCCGTCACCGGGCAGGATCTCTCCGACCACCCGGAAAGAGATGGGATCCGTCGGGGTCGCACCGAAGGTTTCCGCGGCGCGCAGGGCGTATCCATCCATGGCGCTCTTGTCGAACGACGGCACCTTCTCGTCGGAGATGACATCTCGGGCGAGGGTGCGGCCCAGAGCCTGCTGGAGGGGGACCGACTCCTCCAGGAGAGGTCCCACCGAGGAGCGCAGCAGCTCCAGGGCCGCCTCCAGGTCGGTCCTCTTCTCGAACCCTCTCATCCGTACGTCGTGGTCAGGCATGGCACCCTGCTTCCGGCACCGGATGCTGAGTTGCCCGTAGAAGGCTGTCCCAGCAGAACAGGTGGTAGTCTAGTGCCGAAGAGATCATGCTGCCATTCGACGGGCCATCACCCGGCCGCTGCAGGCCAGGGGGCCTCGAGCCTCAGAACCTCTTTCGGAACCTCGTTCTTCTTGCCCTCCACTCCCTCCATCCTTTATTATTCCTGGAGTAGGCGACCGAACGAACGTTCGAACGGATTCCGACCCATGCTGACGCTGGACACCGAGCAGGAACGGACCCCGGGTTTCGACACGAAGAGGCAGCATCTCCTGAAGGTGGCGGCCCGGGTTTTCGCGGAGGTGGGGTACGACGGGGCGTCCATGCGACGCATCGCCGCCGAAGCGGAGCTGAGCCTGGCGGGCGTCTATCACTACGTGTCCAGCAAGGACGAGCTCCTCTACTGGATCCAGTACCACACCTTCCACTCGCTGTTGGCGGACCTGGAGAGCAGCCTGGAAGGGGTCGTGGAGCCCCGCGAGCGTCTCGCCACCGCCGTGCGCAACCACGTGCGCCACTTCGGCGAGAACATGCACGAGCTCAAAGTGTGCGCCCGGGAGCTGGGAACGCTCAGGGGAAAGGCCTACGACGCGGTCCACGAGCGCCGGCGCTCCTACTTCGAGGCGGTCCACCGGCTGGTCAAGGGGCTCCAGCCGGAATCGGGACACGGCCTCAGCTCCTGGGTCGCCACCGCCAACCTCTTCGGCATGATCAACTGGTTCTACCAGTGGTACGACGCCGGGCGTAGCCAGGTGGGGCTGGATGATCTCGCCGCTCACCAGACGGCTCTCTTCCTGGATGGATTTCTCGCCGGGGGAACCCCATGAGGTACGCCGAGACGGGCTTCAATCTGGAAGTCGACCTGACGAGGGGGAACATCGAGCGGGTTCCGACGGACCCCCGCCTCACCGAGCTCCACCTGGGCGGGCTCGGCACCAACGCCAGGATCATGTGGGACCGGGTAGGGCCCGAAGTGGAGCCCTTCGATCCGGAGAATCTCCTGATCTTCGGCACCGGACTCCTGGCGGGCACCCCCGCCCCCGGGTGCAACCGCACCATCGTCACCGCCGTCTCTCCCCAGACCCGCTTCCTGGGCTTCTCCATGATGGGGGGCTTCTGGGGTCCGGAGCTGAAGTACGCCGGCTACGACAAGGTGGTCATCCGGGGGAAGGCTCCGGACCTGGTCTATCTCTGGATCTGCGACGACAAGGTGGAGATCCGGGACGCCCGGCACTTCCGGGGGCTGGGGACGCTGGAGACCGCAGAGCTTATCCGCCAGGAGCTGAACGACCGGAACGTGCAGGTGTCCTCCATCGGCCTCGCCGGGGAGAACCGGGTCTTCTTCGCCTCCATCGAGCAGGGGCGCGCCAGCGCCAGCCGCCTGGGGATGGGCGCTGTCATGGGGGACAAGAACCTGAAGGCCATCGCCGTGCGGGGATCGAAGGACATCAACATCGCCCGCCCCGTGGAGTTCCTCCAGCACTGCAACGAGGCCCTGAAGTACATCCAGGTACGGGAGAAGAACCCCGTCCGCGGGGTCATGCCCATCCTGGCAGGACTGGGCTCGCCCCAGGAGATGGCGGTCCACGACGAGCAATGGCACACCGAGAACTTCATGTGGGGGAACGCCCGGGAGCGGAGGAAGGGCTTCTGGACGGAGGAGATCCAGGAGGAGTGGACGGATACCATGGAGACCATGCGCACCCGTCTTCTCTCCTGCCACAACTGCCCCATGAAGTGCGGTGCCTCCATTGCCGTGGACAAGCGCTTCTGCTCCTACATGATGAAGTGCTTCTCCAAGCTCACCTACACGATGGCCGCCTACTCCGACCTGGACTTTGGCTTGCGCATCGTTCAGAAGGCCACGGAGCACGGGGTGGACGCCTTCTCCTGCCCCCAGACCATGGCCTTCGCCGTGGAGCTCCACGAGGCGGGGATCCTCACCGACCAGGACATGCCGGGGTTCCCGTCCGGGAGGGAGGACCGCTTCTACTGGCTCCTGGACCGGATCGTGCGCCGGGAGGGGATCGGCGACGTCCTGGCCGACGGCACCTACTGGGCGGCGGAGAGGATCGGGAAGGGTGCCCAGGAATACGCCCACAACAACATCAAGAAGACGGAGCAGCTCCCTCTCAAGCTGGGGATGCTGAATCCCATCTACTTCCTCATGTACTGCACCGGGGAGAAAGCCAACATCACCCAGATCGAAGGGAACTTCCCCCAGTCCGCCTTCCCCACCCGGGAGGAGAACGAGGCCTTCATCGAGGATTGGCCCCACGTTCCCCACGAGAAGTTCAAGGAGTGGTTCGTGGAGTGGGAGCTGCGGGGGGAGAAGTCCATCCCCAACTACCCGCCACCTGAGGCCACCTGCGAGATCGTGAACTGGCAGGAGCAGATGCACTACATCGACGACAGCACGGGGATGTGCGCCGGGCTGTCGTCCTTTCCCCTGAAGCCCCCCTTTCACATCCACAACCTCCCGGGGCTCATCGGCGCCGGCGCCGGCCTGGATCTGGACGAGGAGGGGCTGGTCCACCTCACCCGCCGCAACCGGAACCTGGTTCGGGTCAACAACATTCGCAGGGGGATGAGGCGGGCCGACGAGAAGCCGCCGGAGGACCACTGGAGGAGACGGTTCCCTGAACTCGAAGCCAAGCTCCTGGACGAGTACTACAAGTACAAGGGGTGGGACAGCGAGGGAATCCCCACCAGAGAGACTCTGCACGAGCTGGACCTGGACTACGTGTACGAGGACTTCGTGAAAAGGGGGATTCTCTCGGCGGACGAGGCGGCGGCGGCTCCGGCCGGAGTGGGAGGAGGGGGTGAATCGTGAGCGCCGT
>JASFRP010000127.1:0-7772 GCA_050114895.1 Gemmatimonadota bacterium | reverse complement strand
CCGGGCCGGTCGAAGCGACGGACCGTGTCCATGTCCACCCGAAAACGTGAGCCGCTCATCCTGAGTATTTCCCTTCGGTCCACTCGTGGACGCAGTCCACCAGGTAGGCCAGGGCATCGGGATCCGTAGTCCGCTCGATGCCGTGCCCCAGGTTGAAGATGTGTCCCGGCTCGTCGCCGGCCTCGTCCAGGACCCTCCGGATCTGGATCCCGAGCTCCCCCCGGGGAGCGAAGAGCGCCGCAGGATCCAGGTTCCCCTGCACGGCCACCTCGGGGCCCAGGATCTCCCTCGCGTCCGAGAGAGGCAGTCGCCAGTCCACGCCCAGAACATGGGCCCCGGTGGTTCCGGCATCCCTCATAAGGGTGGCGCCGTGATTGGGAAAATAGATGACCGGCAACCCCAGATCCTCCAGGCCGAGAATCGTCCTCCTCACGGCTGGAAGGGCGAAGGCCCTGAACTCCCAGGGGCTTAGGAGGCCCGCCCAGGAATCGAAGATCATGAGTGCCTGAGCCCCGGCCTCGGCTTGTGCCCTGAGGTACGCGATCATCGTGTCCGCCAGCTTTGCCAGAAGAGTCTGACCCGCAGCGGGCTCGGCAAAGAGAAAGGACTTGGCCCCGATGAAGGTCTTGGATCCCTTTCCCTCCACAGCATAGCAGAAGAGCGTCCAGGGGGCCCCGGCGAAGCCGATGAGCGGCGCCGAAACGGGAAGCTCTTCTCGGAGGATCCGGATCGTCTCCATGACGAAGGGCACCGTCTCGTAGGGGTCCGCCACGCTGAGGCGGTCCACGTCTTCCGGTGAGCGGACCGGGTTCCCGATGACGGGGCCCGGAGCGAAGTCCAGCTGGATTCCCATCCCCTCCACCGGGGTCATGATGTCGCTGAAGAGGATGGCCGCGTCCATCCCGAATCGTCGGATGGGCTGCAGAGTGACCTCAGCGGCCAGGTCCGGTGTCTTTGTGAGCGTGAGGAAATCCACCTTCTCCCGGATGGCCCGGTACTCGGGAAGGTACCGCCCCGCCTGCCTCATCACCCAAACCGGGGTGAAGGGCACGGGGTTCCCCCGGCAGGCATCCAGGAAGGGCGGGACGTATGCGGGATCCACGGTGGCACTCCGGGAACCTGCCGTCCCAGTAGCCGGAGCCCGCCCGGTCTCCTGGGGAAGAGGGGCCCGGTCAGACGCTGTCGCCTTCCCCTGGACCGGTTCGAAGCCTCTCACTTCTCGGCCCCTTCTCCGAACACCCGGTCCAGCACTCCGGCGCAAGCCTCCAGGGTGGCGTCGATGTCCGCCTCCGAATGTGCGGTGGAGAGAAACATGGCCTCGAAAGGGCTGGGGGCCAGATAGAAACCCTCCTCCAGCATTCCCCAGAAGAACTTCCTGAACGCCTCTCGGTCGGAGCGGGCGGCGGTATGCCAGTCCCTCACCGGACCGGGGGTGAAGAAGAGGGAAGCCATGGATCCTACCCGGGTCCAGCTCAAGGGGTACCCGGTCTCGGCGATGAGCTCGAGGACCCCTTCCTCCAGGCGTCGGCCCCTCTCCTCCAGAAGCCCGAAGAGCTGGGGGTGCTCCTTCAGGTGGGTCAGAGCCGCCTTTCCGGCGGCGGTGGCCAGAGGGTTCCCGGAGAGGGTCCCGGCCTGGTACACGGGCCCGTCCGGTGCGACCTGCCGCATGAGGTCCTCCCGTCCACCGTACGCCCCCACCGGGAGCCCACCTCCGATGACCTTTCCCAGGGTGGTCAGGTCCGGCATCACGCCGTATCGCTCCTGGGCACCACCCGCCGCCACTCGGAACCCGGTCATCACCTCGTCGAAGATCAGGATCGCTCCTTCTTTCGAGCAGATCTCCCTCAGTCCCTGGAGGAAGCCCTCCACGGGAGGCACACACCCCATGTTCCCCGCCACCGGCTCCACGATGACACAGGCCACCTGTCCGGGGTTGCCGTCGAAGTGGGCCTGGACGGAGGCCAGATCGTTGTACTCCGCCACCAGGGTGTCCTGCGCAGCTCCGGAGGTAACCCCGGGGCTGGAAGGCACACCCAGGGTAGCGGCCCCGGAGCCCGCCTCCACGAGGAACGCGTCTGCGTGGCCGTGATACCCCCCCCGGAACTTCACCATCTTCGGGCGACCGGTGGCCGCCCGTGCCAGGCGTACCGCGCTCATGGTGGCCTCCGTTCCAGAGTTCACCATGCGGACCACCTCCACCGACGGGACCATCTCGACGACCAGCTCCGCCAACTCGATCTCCCCGGTGGTGGGCGCTCCGAAGGAAGTGCCCCGCTTCAGGGCCTCGTATACGGCCCTCCTGATCCCCTCCTGGTTGTGGCCCAGGATCATGGGACCCCAGGAGCCGACGAAATCCAGGTACTCGTTCCCGTCGGCATCGAAGACCCTGGCCCCCTCGGCCCGGAGGAGGAAGAGGGGGTCCCCACCCACGCTCCCGAAGGCCCGGACCGGGGAGTTCACCCCCCCCGGAATGGCCTCCCTCGCCCGCTGGAAGAGCTTCCGGCTCAGCTGGTTCTTCGGCATCACCTCTCCTCCAGCCAGCGAGCCACGTCCTTCCCGAAGTAGGTGAGGATCATGTCCGCCCCGGCCCTCTTGATGCTCAGGAGGCTCTCCAGGGCAACCCGCTTCTCGTCCACCCAGCCCCTCTCCGCCGCGGCCTTGATGAGGGCGTACTCTCCGGAAACCTGATAGGCGGCGGTGGGAAGCCCGAAGGCCTCTTTCACCCGACGGACGATATCCAGATACGGCCCTGCGGGCTTCACCATGACCACGTCCGCTCCCTCCTCGATGTCCAACTCCACCTCCCGAAGGGCCTCCTCGGCATTGGCCGGGTCCATCTGGTACGCTTTCCGGTCCCCGAAGGCGGGAGCAGAATGGGCCGCATCCCGGAAGGGTCCGTAGAATGCCGAGGCATACTTGGCGGAGTACGCGACGATGGGGGTATCGATGTAACCCGCCTCGTCCAGGGTCTCCCGAATGGCCCAGACCCGCCCGTCCATCATGTCCGAGGGCGCCACGGCATCGGCACCGGCCTGGGTGTAGACCAGAGCCGCCTGGGCCAGCAGGTCCAGAGTGGAATCGTTCTCCACTTCCCCGGCATCGGTGAGGAGACCACAGTGACCATGGCTCGTATACTCGCACATGCACACGTCGGCCCAGACCAGCAGGTCCGGGACGGCCTTCTTGATGGCCCGGATGGCTTCGGGTACCAGGCCCTCAGGGTTGTACGCCTCCGTCCCCTCCGGGTCTTTGTCTTCGTCGTGGGGAACCCCGAACAGGATGATGGCGGGGATCCCGAGCCCGTGGATCTCCTCCGCCTCCTTCACCATTTCGTCCACCGAGAGCTGGAAGACCCCGGGCATGCTCTTGACCGGGTCTCGTACCCCCTGCCCCGGAACGACGAAGAGGGGAACAATCAGGTCGTCGACGGAGAGGGCCGTCTCCCGGACCATGCGCCGCCAGTTGTCGTTCTTCCGGAGCCGGCGGGGCCGTTGGGTTGGGAATGCCATGATCTGTTTCGCCTTTCCAAGTGAATATCTCGTTCGACTCTTGCCTCCGCCGAGCCGGCCTCGGGAGCGACCCCGCCACCGATCCGGCCGGGGCCCCTCGACTTCAACCTCCCGCGGCCTTCAACGCAGCATCTGCGAGCCCGGCCAAAGTCGCTTCCCTGGCTACCGTGACCCTTCCCCAACCAGCTTTCCTCAAGGCGGCAGCCGTGGTGGGCCCCATGGCGGCCGCCGGGATCTCGGCGGCCAGGCGGCGGAAAAGGTCCTCCCCCAGTGCGGTCCTCAAGCCATCCATGGCAGAGGGGCTGGCAAAGGTCACCGCCTGCACCCAGCCCCGTTTCACGGCACCGGCACACTCCTCGGCATCCAGGGGCGGCCTCACCGGCCGGTATGCCGTCACCTGGTGGACCTCTGCCCCAAGGGCCGACAGGCCTGCCGGAATCTCCTCCCGGGCCACCGCACTGGCCGGGAAGAGCACTCTCTTCCCGGCAGCATCTCCCGCCGCGCGAAACGCCTCCACGAGACCGGCACCCGAGGGCTCCTCCCCAAGCAGGTGCACCCTCCAGCCCGCCCTGAGGAGGGATTCGGCGGTGGACGGACCCACTGCAGCCACCCTTACCTCTGGGGGTGGCCCTCCAACCCGGCCAACCACGGCATCCGCGGCACGAGGAGAGGAGAAGCAGATCCAGTCGTATGCATCCAGCCTTTCCAGGGCACCCAACAAGGGACCCGGGTCCTCCGGGGGCGCGAATGCAATGCTACACCAGTGGAGGACCCGGGCTCCCCGCTCCACCAGGTTCCGGGTCAAAGGGCCGTCGGACTCCTCTCCCCGGGTCACCACCACTCCTACGGACCCGGGCTCAGCTCCCACTGCCCACCTTCCGTATCCCCTCCAGGATCCGGTCTCCACCACGAGCCAGGAGATCCTCTGCGAGACCGATCCCGATGGCACCGGCGTTCCCAACTGCTCCGGACCGGGTCCCCTCCACCCACTCCGCTCCGTTTAGAGAGCAGACCACAGCCTGAAGTCGGAGGGTGTCGCCCTCCAGCTCGGCGAAGGCGCCCACCGGCACGTGACACCCGCCCTCCAGCCTGCGCAGGAGCGCCCGCTCGGCGGCGGTGGCGAAACGGGTGGGCGGGTGATCCAGCGCCCCCACCCACCGGACGATTGCCTCGTCCCGGGCTCGGATCTGGACGCCGATGGCTCCCTGGGATACCGCCGGGAGGAAGCGCTCGAAGGAGAGGTAGGAGGAGATCCGGTCCTGCATACCCAGGCGGTTCACCCCCGCCGCCGCCAGGACGATGGCGTCGAATACCTCTCCGTCCAGCTTCCGTATGCGAGTGGGCACATTTCCCCGCAACTCCGCCAACTCCAAATCCGGACGCCATCGAGCCAGGAGTGCCCGGCGTCGGACGCTGCTCGTCCCCACCGTCGCCCCTCTCGGCAGATCCTCGAGAGTGCCCCCCTGGAACGAGAGGAGAGCGTCTCGGGGGTCCTCCCGTTCCAGCACCGCCCCAAGGGCCAGCCCGGGAGGCATCTCCGTGGCCAGGTCCTTCAGGGAGTGGACCGCCACGTCCACCACACCGCTCAGGAGGGCTTCCTCGATCTCCTTCGTGAAGAACGCCTTCCCCTGGACCTTGGAAAGGGGGACGTCCTGGATCCGATCTCCTTCCGTCTTGATGAGGACCAACTCCGGTTCCGGGGCCTCGGGGACCGCCCGAAGGGCTGCGGCAACGTGCTCAGCCTGCCAGAGGGCCAGAGCCGAGCCCCGTGTCCCGATGCGGATGCGGCCTCCCGGGAGGCTCACTCTTCTTCCTCCCCCTCGTCCTGACGGGGCTCCCGGGATCCGTTGCTGTAGGCGTCCACGTCAAGCTCGAAGAGCTCCTGGATGGCCACCAGCTTGTGCAGTCCGTGGGTGCTGGTGGGCTCCACGTTCCGAATCCGGGTCGTCGGTTGGTGAAGGAGCTTGTTCAGGAGGGCCCGGGTGTATGCCCTCAGGGCCTCCCGGTCGGAGGGATGGAAGTTCTTGCTTTGCTTCTGCATCTCCTTCCCGGCGATCTCCTCGAACCGCCCCCGGAGGGCGCGGATGACCGGGACCATCTCGAGGGAGTCGTACCAGGCAAGGAAACGATCGACTTCTTCAGCCACGATCCCCTCCACCTTTGGAATCTCTTTCCTTCTCCGGACTCTATTCTGCTCTGCGATGCTCTCCAGGGCATCCAGGTCATAGAGGAAGATCCGGTCCAGATCTCCGACTTCGGGGTGGATGTTCCTGGGGTTGGAGATGTCCACCAGGACCTTCGGGCCCCGGCCGGAGCGCTTCAGGACCCGCTCCATGCGTGTCTGGTCCAGGATGGGCTCCTGTGCGCCGGTGGCGGCCACCACCACCCTGGCGTCCACCAGGGCGTCGTCCATCTCCTCCCAGGGCACGGCGCGCCCTCCCAGATCCGAGGCCAGCTCCCGGGCCTTCTCGAAGGTCCGGTTGACAACCGTCAGGGCCCGGGGCTGGGCGTCGCTGAAGTGCCGGGCCGCCAGGGCCCCGGTCTCGCCGGCACCGATGACCAGAACCGAATGGTGTTGGAGGCCGTCGAAGATCTTCTGGGCCATCTCCACGGCGGCGTAGGCCACTGAAACGGTTCCCTTTCCGATCTCCGTCTCGGCTCGCGCCCGCTTTCCCACGTGCACGGCGTTGTTGAACAGGCGGGTGAGAAGGGCTCCGGCCCCCCGATGCTTCTCGGCCAGATCGAATGCCTCCCGAACCTGACCCAGGATCTGGGGCTCCCCCACCATCATGGAGTCTACCCCCGCCGCGACACGGAACAGGTGCTGAACCGTGTCGCGACCGGCCCAGGAATAGGTGTACTTCCCGTTGTTCAGGTGGAGGATCCCCTTGTGGAGGTAGACGGCCTCCCTCAGGGCGTGATCGGCCGCCTCCCGGTCCCTGGCCAGGCCGTAGAACTCCGTCCGGTTGCAGGTAGAAAGGACGGCAAGCTCCGGGAGGATCTCCCGGAACTCCCGAATGTGGGAATAGAACGTGCCCATCTCGTCGGGACCCAGCTGGATCTCGTCCCGGACATTGGCCGGGGCCGTCTTGTGATTCGCGCCGAGTACGATGAGATCCATGGGTCCTACGAGAACTGATGGAACGACGGCAACACGAGATTCACTGCCAGGGACGTCCCCACCATGAGGAAGAAGGCCACCAGGGAGAGGTAGGCCAGCTGTCGATTGGGCCACCGGAGAAGAAAGCGCCCCCCCAGGGTGAGACCGTACAATATCCAGAGGACCAGCGTGAGAAGTACCTTGGGGTCCGTGTAGAAGTTACCCTGAATCTGGCCGGTGGAGGTCAGCTCTCCGGCCCAGATCCCCCCCAGGACGGTGGCAAGCGTGAGGCCGAACCATCCGAAGAGAATGGCCCCGACGTTCAGCCTCGAAAGGGTCTCCAGCGTGGGAAGGCGCCTGAAGATCAACCCCACCCGATGCTTCTTCAGCTCCCGGTACAGCATGATGTACATGGCTCCGTACACCGCCGCCACCGAGAAGGCCACGTAGCCCAGGAGGGCCGTCGTGACGTGGACACCGAAGAGAGGGGAGCGGAGGATCTCGTCCACCTCACGGGTATGGGTCACGAAAGCGCTGGAGAGAACCTGGAAGAAGAGAACCGGCAACAGGAGGAAGATCCCGGTGGCCTTGTCCTTCCACCGCCATTCCAGGGCCAGGTAGACCACGACCATGGCGAACGCCACGAAGGTGAATCCCTCCCAGGCATTCGCCACGGGGACGTGGCGGAAAGAGAGAGTGCAGAGGACCAGATAGACGGCGTGGGCCCCGGCCACCACGATGGTCAGGAGTGTCGCCCAGCGTTTCGCCCACTCCGGAGACTCCAGGAACACCACGAGGTACGCCAGCACCGCCAGGAGGTATCCCAACGGTAGAAGAATATTCAGCAGCTGAAGTGCCGTGAGCACGGGCCTTGGTTCCTCTGTCCTCTTTCGCGAGCCGATCCCGGGCTGGAACGAAGCCTCTTCCATGCAAGAGCGAGGCCATCCTCACCGTCCCCGGAGATAGGGAAAAGCCCCTCAAACGGGCCAATACGACTCCGGCCACCACACATTCGCCGCCCAGGAGATCCGGAACGGGTAAATATTACCCAAACGGTGATGAATTGGAATCCGCCGACCCTGGCTCGGCCGGGGGATGTCGGGAGTGGGGTGGCGGGGAACACGTCGGCGGGCGACCCCGTGGGGACCGCCCGCCGACTCCTC